>JBCCSO010000149.1:0-9108 GCA_039199965.1 Chloroflexota bacterium
AATATTGCTGATGTTTTGATCAACCATCTTTTGCATCAAGATCTCAAGCATTGGGGCCGCATGATCGAGCGCTGTGACTTCTTTGACTGAATTGGCTAATGGAAGCGCAAACCGGCCGGTGCCAGCACCTACATCAAGCAGTGTGTCATCCGGCCGCACCAGCGATTTAATAGCGGCCAACGTTGCGGCCGAACGACCCGGCGCACTGGCATTTTCATCATACCCTCGGGCGTGAGACTCCCAGAAAGCAAGATCAACGGCCGATTCTCCCCTGTGATTGGGATCGTTGGCGGTTAGCGTGTGCCAAGCAGCGGCAAAGTCATGGTCTTTCATAATGTTTAGTCTGCAGCGTTTGGTGCAAATGCCAAATGTAGTTGCCCCGTAATCGGATGCTGCCCAACCTCTGCATGCACACCGTACGCCTCTTTGATCAGATCAGGCGTCAGTACATCCCGGGGCGAGCCGCTGGCTAACATTTGCCCATCACGCAGCAGGTAAATGCGATCGCAGTAAGCGGCCGCGAGATTAAGATCGTGCAACGCAGCAAGCTTGGTGACATCCAAAGTTTTAATCAGCTCTAAAATTTCAAGCTGATACCGAATGTCTAAATGATTGGTGGGTTCATCTAAAATGATAAACGGGGTTTGCTGAGCCAGAGCGCGAGCCACTAAGACACGCTGCTTTTCACCACCCGACAGGGTGCGGAAATCACGGCCGTGAAAGTCACCCATCCCCACTCGCTCCAAAGCCGCTTCGATAAGAGCAAAATCTTCCGCTGTGTCACGGTCAAACATTCCCTTATGCGGATTGCGCCCCATTGCTACAATTTGCTGCACCGTAAAACTAAACTCAACTTGAGTTTCTTGGGCCACAACGGCCGTCTGTTGAGAAAAGGCACGGGCGGATTGTTGCCACACATCTTCTCCGTTGAGCACAACAAGGCCAGATTCCGGCCGCAAAATCCGGTAGATTGTTCGGAGCAGGGTTGATTTACCACTCCCATTAGGTCCGATCAATCCAACAAACTCCCCATCGTTAATGTCTAGGCTTATATCCCGTACGATCTTTTTGCCATTTGCAGACCAATTGATCTCTTTTGTCTCAAGTATCATGCCTCTAGCCACCTCCCTGTCCTCTGGTATGCATCAGCCAGAGGAAAAACGGGCCGCCCAGCAGTGAGGTAATGACGCCAACGGGTAGCTCTTGTGGAGCAAAAGCGGTCCGGGCGATGACATCTACCCAAATCAAGAAAATGCTGCCGACAAAAATGGAGACGGGCAAGACCATACGATGATCGGTGCCAACCATCAGTCGAACAATGTGAGGGATCATCAGGCCGATAAATCCAATCGCCCCGCTAACGGCGACCATGACGCCAGTTACTAGAGAAACCAACAAAAACAGCTGGCGGCGAAACCGTGTTAAATCAACGCCCAGCGTAGCTGCCGTTTCTTCTCCTACAATAAGTGCATTTAGACCGCGCGCCTGCAGAACGAGTGACAGGCTGCCAACAAATAGCACCACTGCTGGCAAAGTCAGCTCCGCCCATCCGGTACCCGCAAGGCTGCCCAACAGCCATGCTAAAACAGCCCGCGCCAGTTCCCGCTTGTCAGACGTGAGGGTGATAAAGCTGGTGAGGCCGGAAAAGAAGTAGGCGACCGCCACCCCAGCCAAAATAAGTCGGGCCGGGTTGAGCCGGCCGCTGCTCTGTGCAAGCAGAAACACAATAAAAAAAGTGAGGATGGCACCCAGAAACGCCCCAACGGAAATGGCGTAAATGCCGGCAAAAGCAAATGCGCCAAAGGCGAGCACCATGACCGCACCCACAGATGCGCCAGATGAGATTCCCAAAATGTAGGGATCAGCCAGCGGATTGTGCACCAGAGCCTGCATGGTTACCCCAACCACGGCCAATCCGGCCCCCACAAAAACGCCTAACAAAACCCTTGGAAAGCGAATGAGCCAGACGATATTAAACTGCGCCTTGGTCCAGTTTTCCTCAATGCTGATCCAACTTTGCAAATCAAGCGAGGTGATGTCTGACAAAATTTTGAGCGTCTCTGAGGCCGCAATTCGCCAGACTGCACCAATCGGAATTTCAACCGGCCCCAAGGTGACGCCCAGCGTGATTGAGATGAACAGTAAAACGGTCAATCCAGCCATTTGTAGCCAAAATCGACGCTTTACCGCGCGACTTTGGTTAGCCGTGTTGCCTTGAGCGGCCGGTATCGATGACATAAAAATTTCAGGAGGGCCACAAAGTCAATTTCAACTTTGTGGCCTCGATTTTGCCTTTAGGCGATTTAAAACTTGAAATCTTCCATTTCGCGCCTTTTTAAAATCGCCCAGCAGCCGTTTTTAAAATCCTTTTTTGGACGATTATTTTTTGAAAACGGCCTTATTCAAACTTCTCTGAGTAAAAAGCTTCGGCCAAAGTGCGCGTGCGCGCTACGTTACGCGGCCCGGGGGTAGCTTCAGCGTAGGTTAACACAACAAACTTATCGTTTTTGATGGCATCCACATTGGCCAATTCAGGCTGACTTTTCAAAAAGTCGATTTTGCCTTGTGCATCCGGTTCATCATAGTCGATGATGACGATATGCTCAGGATTGCGATCAACCACATCTTCCCAATTCACAGCTGTCCAGCTGGTTTCTACATCGTTAAAAATGTTCACGCCACCTGCGGCCTCGATCATCGCGTTGGGCATAGCAAATTTTGCCGCAGTGAACGGGCTTTCTTCACCGCTATCGTAAACAAAGACCCGTAGCGGCTCATCAACTGCACCAATTGTTTCCTCAATTTCGGTTAGCTCCGCACGATACTGAGCTACTTTTTCTTCGGCAACATCTTCTACTCCAAAAATACGGCCGATGTTGAGCAAGTCATTGAAGGTGTCTTCTAAGCTCACCTGATCACGTTCCATGATGCGGATACAGGACTCTGTCAACACATAAGATTCGATGCCGTACTGCTCTAGTTCAACCGGAGTGATCCCCTTCTCTTCAGAAAAACCGTAATTCCAGCCAGCAAAGAAGAAGTCTGGCTCCGCCCCAACAAGGACTTCTAAGTCAATGTACTTAGGTGAGAGCAGCGGTACATCATCGAGTTGTTGACGATAGTCTCCACCAACATCCCGGACGTCGCTAACGCCGCTATAGCCAACTAGTTTATCTTTCAACCCCACGTCCAAAAATATTTCGGTAATGTTGACATCGTTGGTGACGGCTCTTTCGGGGGGAGCGTTAAAGGTGACTGGTTCACCACAGATTTCAATCGTGACGGGGAATCCTTCACTGTTCTCAGCTGCAGATTCGGGCGGTGCAGGTTCGGAGCTTGCACCACAGCCGGCGAGCGCTAGTAGCACGATGGCTACAAACAAGGTGTGTAAATGTTTCATGATTTTCCTCATTTTTTTGCTTTGTTGAACTTCTTTTGGCAAGTTTTGAATGAATATTAAGAAGCTCAACCTGTTTGTTTTTTCCAATAGTCAGTGCATATTACCGCCGTCATTTTTGACCTCACCTCCTTGTTAATCGGTCAAACAAAAACGGCCGCCTCTCGTAGAAAAAAAGAAGCGGCCGCTTAATTGACACATTACTATCTGCCCAACAAAAAACCCACCAGACGGTGGGTAGCATGGTCCAGAAAATGATCTGGCTACGCTAACCTCTTTCCACGAAGGATACGCATTTCATTTGAGGCGGGTATTCGGACTTTTCGATTTTGGATTTTCGATTTTGGATTTACGAATTGTGCGCAATTGCAATCAAATTCGTAAAACGTCAATCAATAATCGTCAATCGAATAACCGTTGCGGGACAGTGCCGGACTTTAACCGGTCTTTCCCCATTGTGTGCTGCGCATCCGGGCGACTAGCACACCCCAAATGGGTTTTATATTCAATTTTGAACGATTTTACAGAGGATGTTTGCTGATGTCAAAAAAGATGTTTTGAACAAGCTTTTCCTTTGTATCTATCTGGTCCAGCAAATTTAGGTATGTTCAATTTACCGGTAATTAAGCTTGTTTTTATAAGTGAGCAAGCTGATTTTGTTGCCGCTCTTCATAGCTTAAGCGAGGACAGGTGCCACAATAAATATTACTCCGACGATAGTATTGGCAGCAGGTCAATCGGTCTAGATATGGCTTGCGTTGGCCATTAGATTCAACCGTTAATAAACCTGATCGTTTGCTGATGAGCCATTTCTTTGGTACGCAGTTAATCTGCCCAATCATTTGGCTAATTTTCTCAACTTCACAGTTTTCATTGAGCAATGGCTGTAAGTAGATCAGCGTCCCAACAAGGCTATCTGCTACGTTAAGCCACAAGCCGCGCGGCTTGCAACCCAAAGAAACGGTTAGCGCACCAATTACTGTCGTGAAGTGTTGCTGTAAAGCTTCTCCCAACACATCTTGGAGGGCGGCCGCGTTTGGAACAATTGTGGCATCAGCAGATTGCGCGGCCGGATCATTTGGCAGGGCAGTGAACAGCGGCGACCTCAAAGCGATGGCATCAAACTCATGCGTATTGGAAAGGCGTAGGGAGACCTGTTCAGGTTGTAAATCAATCACCCGCTGATCCAATATGTAGGCTGCTATGGCTGCTGTCATCACCCGCCAATGAAAGCTCTGTAGCAGAATGCTAGCCACTGTATTCCTAGCTTTTGTGCCAAACTTCTGGCTGATATCTTTGCTAAGTGCTGGTAGATGAGCAGAATTCGGATGAAATAAATCAGTCAGATTGACCCAGTGACCCTCATCAATCCCTAATTGCAAATTTAAGTAACCTAAAGGTTGGGCAATCCGATTAATGGTTGTTGAGATGGGGTGTGTTGAATTCATATGGCGATAACCATGCCATCGGGGACCGCCGCAACGAGTTGGCTGATAAATGATGAAGAGGTTCGCCCGCTCATTAACGCCGCTCTTGCTCCAGATAAAACGGTGATATCCGCCTTGTGTGTAAGCAGATGGGGTCGAATTGCAGGCAGGGTCAGCTCTGAAATATCAAAAAGCTTTATCAGCTCTTTTCCGTCCATGTGTGCTTGCCAACGCTCGAGAGAATGTGGAGAGAAGCAAACCACATTAACAGACAAATCGAAGCACATACCAACCTGCACAATACCTGCTACTTCCTCAAACGAGGGCCAAGCCCCTCTTTGGGGGATCATAAATGATTTTGCAGATGGTTTTGTATCTATCATGGTCAATTCAATCCTGTTTTCTTGTTAGCTGCAGCTTACCGGATAAGCACGCAGCTGGGTTGATAATTTTTGGCTCAGTTCTGCTAAATCTTTGCTCGTAAATTCATGAACGAGCGTTCTCGGCCCCACGGCCTTGACGATCTCAGCGCAGCGAGACGACGTAAACGGCTGGTGCTGATCAATCAGATGAATAATGGGTTTCGCCAAACCAAGCTGATTTGGGTAAGACAAAGTCGTAAAGTCAGTAGGAAGACCGCGCTGGATTGTTTCTTGTTGCAAGGGGCCAGACAGGCTCAGATTTAGATGAACAACCTGAATCCGATCAATCACGGCCGGATTAAGTTGAGCGATTGTTTCTAGTACAAAATCAATTGCTTCTTCCTCATACCGTAGATTACGATTCGTATTCATCAAATGAGCAGGGTCCAGCACAAAGCACCAGTTGTCAAACACTAACTTTTCAGCCAAACGCACGGCGATTTCGTTGCGGGTAAAAGTCAGACCCGGCCACCACACATTCTCCAGCGCAAGCGTGAGTGGTGGCTCTTGGTTGGGAAAGGATGCGGCCGTAGCATTGAAAAGTTCAGCCAGCGCATCAACAACGTCTTCATCACTGTAGGTATAAGCGCGGGTAAAGGCGTGGGCTGTTTCACAATGGGACACATGCCAAACCATATACTCAGCACCTGATTTAGCCGCTGCTCGCCATAATCGGCCGAGGTTAAGCGCCATATCGGCCGGATTGTGACCGCCGCCGTAATATGTAACCAATCTAGGGTCAGCCTGTGGAAAATAACGCTCAACTGCGTCTGGAGCGTTGCGCCAGATATCCAGCCATGAAACCCAAAGCGGCAAATGGATACCGTGCACAAGACCAGACGGTATATCGGCCGAAGGACGGTCATAACCTATTAACAGCTCAATACCATCAAGCCTGTAATCCGCGACGTAGCGTTCTACACCTTGCCATCCGTTGGCAAAACGATCTATATCCATTGAGTAAACAGACCAGTTAACAAGCGTTTTCATCATCTAGTCGTGCACCAGCCTTGTGCCAGTACGGTCTTTGGGATCTGGATCGGTACAACCAAGATAGGTTGCCCGCAAATAATCCCACAGAGCCAAGCGTGACCACTCGGGCGTTTTGAGGAATTCCATCTCATCTGAGAGAAACGGATTGGGCAGAAAGATAGTTAGCTGATTTTCGTCACGGCCGTTGAATAAACGGAGCCCCCAACTTCCCGGCGATCCATCTGGGTTCAGTCTTCGATAGAGTTCCGCACGGCTGGTTTTGCGAATTTGAGCCAGTTCGGCCGAGGCAGGTCGCCTCTTGGACCCTTTGTGCTCACCCGTGCAGATATGCAGATGCCAAGGGCCAAAGTCGACAGTCAAATAGCCGTCGAGATAACCAATTTTTTCTGGCGCGTGGTTGGCTTTAATTTCAAATACCGCCCCTTGAATGAGGATGCCAAAGAGAATTTTGTCCCAATGATTGGTGAAAATGTCTTCCAACAGGCGATTTAAAAAATCTACATCTGTTGATAGATCAAAAATTTCAAGTGTTCCATTGCCCAGTTCATCAATCGTTCTGGGGCTGATACCGGATTGATTCATTAAGTTATCTCTCCTTGTCATATCGACTTGCTGTTGCAATCTGGGAAAACAGAAAACGGCCGCCTTCTGTAAAAAAGAAAAGCGGCCGCTTAATTGACGCATGACTATCTGTCCAATAAAAAACCCACCAAGCGGTGGGTAGCATGGTCCAGAATAGAGTCTGGCTACGCTAACCTCTTTCCACGAAGGATACGCATTTCATTTGAGGCGGGTATTCGGACTGTTCGATTTTGGATTTTCGATTTTGGATTCACGATTTGTGCGCGATTGCCATCAAGTTCGTAAATCGTCAATCAATAATCGTCAATCGAATTACCGTTGCGGGACAGTGCCGGACTTTAACCGGTCTTTCCCCATTGTGTGCTGCGCATCCGGGCGACTAGCACACCCCAAATGGGTTTGATATTCAATTTTGCGTGAGTGTACAGAGATTGTTTGCAGGTGTCAAAAAATGCTTTGGACATTGCTAAAAGGAGTGAGATACTTGAATTTGGACTATGGCCGTAACCTCAGTGGGATGGATAGCATCATACCTCCCCCCACCGTTGACGAGTAAATCTGTATGTCATACATCAAGCGAGCAACAACAATACAAGAGCTTGAAACACTCCTTGAGCGTGCATGGGCCTCGAGCAGAGAAAGCAAGCCGCCAACCTACCATCCCCGGCCGACTGATGTGATTATCACACCGCATGCAAAAAGTGGAACCACGTGGTTACAGCAGATTACCCATGGCCTGCGTACGCGAGGCAGCATGGACTTTGGCGAAATCACTGAAGTGGTTCCTTGGATCGGTGCGGCTCATTTACTTGGCTGGGACATTAATGCTAATCAAGTTGCCGAGCCCCGCTTGTTCAAAAGCCACGCGATGTGGGAAGATCTGCCAAAGGAAGCAAAATATGTGGTGGCCTTTCGGCATCCGCACGACGTGCTTGTGTCACAGTATCGTTTTGAGGAGGGATGGTTTATAGAGCCAAACACAATCAGCCTCACTGAATATGCCCGATGGCGTTATCCAAACAAAGATGATGGCAAGCGGCCGTATTATTTCAGGCACCTCATCTCTTGGTGGACTCAGCGAACAAATGAAAATGTACTGCTGCTATCATACGAAGAGATGAAACAGAATCTGGCAGGAACCATTCGCAGATTGGCCCATTTCATGACCGTCGAATTGGATGATGAGCTGTTTGAAGTTGTGATAAGGCAATCATCCCGCGAGTTTATGCTGGCGCACAAAAGTCATTTTGATGATCGCCACATCCGTAAACTTACCGAGGAGGGGGCTAATCTACCGCCGGGTGACGCACATAAAGTTACTGATGGTGGGGTAGGCAGCGATCGGTACATAATGTCTGCTGAAATCAAAGAATTAATGGATGACCTCTGGAAAAAGCACATTGAGTCTGAGTTTGGTTTTGCAGACTATGCAGCTTTTAACCAAGCGGTTAGAGAGCTGTAATAAACTGTCTGATACCGATTAAGAACCTCAGTCAGCAAAAATCAGGTGGAGTACGATTGAAACCGCAATGCCAACGGTTGCTACAACGATTGCCAAACTTGAGCTTTGCAGTTCCCAAAGATAACCAATCAATAGAGTGCCTACCGCAACTGATACCGCTTGGATGAGGTATAAAAAGCCGTAAGCGGCCCCTTTATCGGCCGCTCGTTTGCCAATCAGCGCACGAACAGCGTTAAGCACAAATACTCCGTGTGCTCCGTATACCAAAAAAGCTGCTGCCAATCCCCATACACTCGGTATCAGTAAAAGGCCCAGAGCCAATATACCCAAAGCATATCCGGCCGTGAGGATCGCTTTCTCTGAGTACTGATCAATCGCAATCCCCACACGATAGCTGAGGGCCATCTGCACCGCTTTTAACCCGATCAGTAACAGTAGAATCATGCTGAGCGGCAGCCCCTCTTCGTTTCCGCGCAGCACAAAAAATGCTTCGCCAAACATAAAAAATGAAAAGATCGCAAATGTCGCTACCGGCCGTCTTAATTCCGGATCGATTGAAAGCGCAAACCCTCGCTTTTTGGCTTTGCCACCCCCCATTTCTCGTACCCCAAATAGCAGTACGCCCACGGCGAGCAAGCCCGGCAGAAGCGATAGCTGAAAAATGGTGCGGAAGCTTGCCTCTGATGAGCCCCACATGGTTAGCAAAACCATGACGATAATCAATCCGCTGAACTCGCCGGTGACATCTAATGTTTTGTGCAGCCCGAAGGTCCGGCCGACACTGCCTTTCGCAGCTGACTGGCTGATCAGCTTGTCTTTGGGGGC
>JBCCSO010000150.1:0-9096 GCA_039199965.1 Chloroflexota bacterium
GGTGGCGTGGTTGACGGCATTGTCATGCCAGAGGCCAACCTGATGCTGGGTGCAGCTACCGGTTTGGACGTTGCCAGCGGCAAGCTGATCGACTCCATCGATGCTTGGGAGCCAACCCTTGAAGACGCGTTTACCGCCATGGTCGTCATGACCCCAACGATGAACGAGTATTTTGAACAGTGGAAGCTCTCTAGCTTTGTGTCTGGTGACAGTGCAGAAGAAGCTGCATTTGTTGGTCAGAGCCGTCTGTTTGACGTTGTTAACATTTTAAACGGTCTGAACGTCACCTATGACAACGTGGCCGTTTTAGTTGAAGGGGCTGATGGTGCTCTCGATGAGCAGATTTCGGCCGGTTACACCGACCTACGTGCGTTTGTAGGTGATCTGTACGACCAAGAGCTAGATGGCAACGTCTTCAGCCCAGAAGAAGCCGACCTGTTTGGAACGGAAGCGCAAGACAAAGCAACTGCCATTTCTGGTCAGGTAGCTCAGGCTGCCGCTCAATTGAGCATTGCCGTAGATGAAGAATTTGACATGATCGTGCCGGACTCTGCTGCTGTTGACCAGGGTATTGGCAGTGCGCCTAGCGGTGAAGCCATGGCGAGTAGTGATTCATTCCCAGTGACTTTAGATCACAAATATGGCAGCACGACCATCGAAGACCGGCCGCTGCGCGTGGTTAGCGTTGGCTACAGCGAGCAGGACGAGCTTTTGGCTTTGGGTGTAACGCCAGTTGGTCTGCGCGCTTGGTATGGCGGCTACGACTATGAAGTTTGGCCTTGGGCTCAAGATGAATTGGGTGATGCAACTCCAGTGACTATTTCAACTGAAGGCGCATTGAACTTTGAAGCAATTACAGAGCTCAATCCTGACCTAATTGTAGGCGTCACCTCTGGTATGACTGAAGAAGAGTACAACTTCCTATCGGAAATTGCGCCAACTTTGCCCCAATCTGGGGACTATGTTGACTTCGGTGTCCCATGGCAAGAAGTTTCACTCGTATTAGGTCAAGCGGTTGGTGAAGCTGACGCAGCTGAGAATTTGGTTACCGGTATCGAAGATCGGTTTGCCCAAATCCGCGCCGATTACCCAGAATGGCAGGGTGCTACTATGGCGGTTGCCTTCTGGTTCAATGAAGTACCCGGTGTGTATGCATCTGAAGACGCTCGTCCGCGCCTTTTGAGCGAGATGGGCTTCGTTACTCCTCCTGAATACGATGAATTGGCCGGTGACAGCTTCTTTGTCTCGTTTAGTGAAGAAGAGATGCCAACCTTGTTAGATGTTGATCTGATCGTGTGGATTGCAGCTGACGATGCGGCTATCCAAGCCATCAAAGACGAACCACTCCGTGCGGCTCTTCCAGCAGCGCAAGAGGGACGTGAGATCTTCTTGAACCAGCTTATGGGTGGTGCATTCTCGTTCTCAAGCCCGCTTAGCCTTGATTATCTGCTGGACGAAATGGTCCCGATGATTGAAGCTGCTATGGACGGCGATCCAAACACGATTGTGCCAGAAGCTGGCGAAGCGTCAGCTTCGAGCGACAGTATGGCGGATGTTTCACCACTACCCCGTACTGTAGTCGATTACGAAGGGAACGAAGTTGTTATCGAGGATGACAGCGTTTTAATCCCGGTTGATGGCCCCCTGACCGAAATCGTTTATGCCTTGGGCATGGGTGACAAAGTCGTTGCAACGGACACGTCTAGCACATACCCTCCTGTAGTGGAAGACCTGCCAAGGGTTGGCTACGTGCGTCGTCTATCGGCCGAACCGATTTTGGCATTGGCCCCTACCCTTATCCTAACAACGGATGATGCAAATCCGCCAGAAGCTGTCGAACAATTGAAAGAATCAGGTGTGACTGTGGCTCAGTTCAAAGCAGCCAACACCGTTGAAGAATCAATGCAGTTGGTGCGTGATGTGGCGGCAGCACTTGGCGTGGAAGAGCGTGGTGAAGAACTGGTTGCCAAAATGGAGGCTGACCTTGAAGAAGCGGCAGCCCTGCTTGACCAAGTTGACACAACACCGCGCGTGATGATGATCTACGCTCGTGGTGTAGATGTTGTTTCGGCCGCAGGTTCAGGCACATCGGTTGACATCATGTTCGAGCTGGCAGGTGTTGAAAATGCTGTAACTGAATGGGAAGGATACCAACCATTAACGGCTGAAGGGGCTGTCACCATTGCCCCTGATGCATTACTGCTGTTTGACAGTGGCTTGGCTAGCGTTGGTGGCCCAGAAGGTTTGGTCGAGGTTCCGGGTATTGCTGAAACCCCAGCCGGAGCTGACATGAACATTTACAGTATGGACGGATTGTTGCTTACAGGCTTAGGACCGCGCGTTGGGGAAGCGGTTATTGAGCTCATAAAAATGCTGCATCCTGAATTGGACTAAGCGTTACAGTTATTTCCCCTTCCGGGTTGCCAGCGGCGTAGTGAACCGGTGGCAACCCATTTTTTATTCTTTCAGTAAATCATTAAAAATCAATCTGTTTGTAAAGCATACTGATCAGCAACTTCAATGGCCACGATTTCTAGCAACACTCCCCTGAATACCCGCAAACCGATTTTGAGCGCACGACGATCCCGATCCCGCTCAGTTATGATCGGACTAGTTGTGCTGCTCGTTGTGACCGTTTTAATGGGGCTGGGATTAGGAGCTGTGCGGGTGACACCTGCACAGATTGTGGCAATTGTTCTTGATAATTTTGAAATTAATCATAGCCTAGACATCGCTTACGAAGCTCGGGAAAGAGGCGTTTTAATCGCCATTCGTTTTCCCCGCGTGCTGCTAGGTGTTTTAGTAGGAGCCGCTCTGGGTATTTCTGGGGCAGCCATTCAAGGGCTATTTCGCAACCCACTTGCTGCTCCGGGGTTAATTGGCATCTCTAGTGGAGCCGCACTCGCTGCAGTCTCTGTGATTGTGTTGGGAGCAACTCTGCTACAGGGACTAACCGAACTTTTAGGAAATTTTACTTTGCCGGTGTCTGCTTTCGCAGGTGGGGTGGTCACAACGTTTATCATTTATCAGCTATCGAGCAGTCACGGCCGAACTTCTGTGGTTACGATGCTGCTGGCGGGTATTGCTATCAATGCTTTAACTGGTGCTGTTATTGGCATCTTGACGTTTATTGCAGATGATGAGCAGCTGCGCAGCCTGACGTTTTGGGGGCTGGGCAGCTTGGGCGGGGCGACCTGGCGTTCATTGCGGGTAGCAGCCCCCATGATTATGGCAGCACTCATCACGCTGCCTTTTTTGGCCCGACCGCTCAATGCACTGCTGCTGGGTGAAGATGAGGCAAAACATCTGGGCATCAATGTAGAGCGAACCAAACGATTTATTATTTTATGGGTAGCGTTAGCGGTTGGGGCCGCCGTTGCTGTCTCCGGTGCGATCGGATTTGTAGGGCTAGTTGTTCCTCATCTGCTCAGGCTAACCATTGGTCCGGACCACAGGTATGTCATTCCCGGTTCTGCACTTCTGGGTGCGTCTTTGTTGCTGTGCGCAGATTTAATCGCCCGCACTATTGTGGTTCCGGCCGAATTACCCATCGGTATTGTAACTTCACTGCTTGGTGGTCCTTTCTTTCTGTGGCTTCTACTGAAGGATAGAAAGAACCATTTGGTTTAATTTTTTCATTTTTGGGCTTCTAACTTCTTTAAAATGCTAACTGCTGACAACATTTGCTTCTCAATTAATCGAAAAGAGATCCTGCGAGATGTCTCATTGACACTTGCCCCCGGAGAACTGCTAGGAATTGTTGGCCCCAATGGAGCCGGTAAGTCAACGCTGCTCAAACTGCTGGTGGGGGACACATCTCCAACCAGCGGCACCATTCACCTGAATGAGCGTCCTTTGCATCAATGGGACCGCAGGGAACTTGCCAAACGACGCGGGGTCCTCATGCAGAAGAGCCGACTTTCATTTTCTTTCACGGTTTTTGAGGTCGTGCTAATGGGGCGCATTCCCTTCAATACAGGAGCTGAAAAGCCGGAAGATTATGATATTGCGGAAGAAGCACTGTATCAGGTGGGTTTAGAAAATTTTGCAGATCGGCTGTACACTACGCTTTCTGGTGGTGAGCAGCAGCGGGTTCAGTTGGCGAGAATTTTGGCCCAAATTTGGCGCGCAAAAGGCGGCAAGGCAGATTCAGATTCAATTGGTGAAAGTCGCTTTTTGTTTCTTGATGAGCCAACAGCTAGTTTAGACTTGGCGTATCAACAACAAACCCTGCAGATTGCGAAGTCGTTAACGGCCGAAAATACGGCCGTGTTAGCAATTTTGCACGATTTAAACCTTGCATCTCAATTTGCAGATCGCATCGTTATGTTAAAAGATGGTCAAGTCGCCAATACAGGGACTCCCGGAGAAGTCCTGAAGCCTGAAACCATTCAAAATTTGTTTAACACGCCGGTTTTTGTCCTTCCACATCCGGAGACCGGCCGGCCGTTAATCACTGTCTAGTCGTTTATTGGTGTTTTAGTCAAGTCGTTTTTTAGCCAGAACTGATTAACCGATACACTGAAAAACAAAATCACTATACTCAAGGAGAAATAACAATGATCTCAGTCATGAATCGTATTCCCGTCAATCCAGAATTTGGCGCAGACTTTGAAGCCCGTTTTGAAGATCGCGCAGCGTTGGTCGACGGCATGGATGGCTTTATTGCCTTTCGGCTTATGCGGCCGACCAAGCCAGAAGACCCCTACGTGGTGATGACTTTTTGGGAATCACAAGCTCATTTTCAAGCATGGACACAGTCTGACGAGTTCAAAGAAGGGCATGCGCGCGCAGGCCGTCTGCCAAAAGAAGCGTTCTTAGGGCATCCTAAAATTGAAGTGATGGAAATTATCCAGCAGGCCGAAGCTGGCGAAGTGTTGGACTAGTGGTTTGTCAATCATGGTGTGATGGAAATATCGGCAAGACAAACCACTGTAGGCTACGTCAAGAGTTTCCATCTATCCATCCTTGACGTAGCACTAGTACACTGTAATAAAGGTATTTGCAAAATGTGACCTCGCCTTCGACTTTAAGCGCAGCGGCCTCAGGCTACCCTTCTCGACGGAGGCTAAGGTCGCTACGCTTAAAGTCGAAGCCGGAACTCGCAGTTACAGAGTACTAGTTTCACGCTTATAAAAGAACGCTGGGATTTCTTGCGACTCAGGAACGCTGTAAAAACAGCAGCTAAAGCCACTTTTAAGCTAACCATAGTCCATGTCAATCAGGTAATTGTCGGACGGATTTCAGATAATTTCATAGCTTTACCTGCTATGATAATTGATGCGGAAAGTGATTTAAATAACAATTCACTTATTTAGGAGAAGCAGCCAATCACTAAATGCTTCAGGCTCAATTTTGGCTTAAATTGATCACCGCAGAGAAACACTATTTTTATTAATCAGCAGGAGAAATAACATGTTTAAAGTTGGACTTTTTTACGGCTCAAATACAGGCAACACTGAAATGAATGCTGACGTTGTCAAAAACAAGTTCGTTGAATTTTTTGCAGATAAGGTTCAGGTTGATGTACATAACATAGGTACAACTGATATCAAAAAAATGGAAGAGTACACCTATCTGATCGTTGGCTCACCCACTTGGAATATTGGTGAGCTTCAAGACGATTGGGCACTTAAATTTGATTCGATCAAAACTGTTAATTTGCAAAACAAGCTGATCGCTATGTACGGTGTTGGAGATCAGTTCAACTACTCTGACAATTACTGTGACGCAATCGGCATTTTAGGCAAGGCGTTTGAAGGGCAAGGTGCAGAATTAGTGGGTCTCACCGATTCAGCTGGATACGAGTACTCCAACTCGTTGGGAGTTGATGGTGGATCTTTCCTTGGCTTAGCCTTGGATGATGATAACCAAAACAGTATGACAGATGAGCGGGTTGATCTTTGGGTTGATCAGCTCATGTACGACTTTGGATTTATTGCATCCCCAGTTGGTCCGGCTGGTCATCCGGATTATAAAGCCGCTTAATTTTCGGCAAAGATATTGCTTAAACAACGTATTTGATGGGTCGGAAAACTAAAAATCGACCGATCAGAAATCATCACAGCAGGTTTATCAAAGGAAATTAACAGTGGAATAAAAAAATATTAACATAGGTTTATTGACAAAACGGCAGTCTTCGACAAAAATTTAGGCAAGCCTAAAAATTTTCTAGGAGATTGTTCATGAACACCATGGTTTTAAGAAGAGAAAAAGCGTTCTACGCCATCATGGCCGGTCAGTTGGTATCAACCATCGGATCGAGCATGACTCGCTTTGGGTTGGGTATTTGGGTTCTAAATGAAACCGGCGATACAAGTGCGTTTACCCTGCTTCTCTTTTTTGCAGTTTTACCCGTAGGTATCGGCTCCATTTTTGCGGGCCCTTTGGTTGATCGGTGGAATCGTCGCCGCACACTGATAGTTGCCAACATTTTGGCGAGTCTAAGTACGTTGGCCATTGCAGTTTTGTTTTTCGCAGATGTGCTCGAATTATGGCATCTGCTTCTAGCTGTAACAGTGAATGGGTTAGCCAACGCCTTTGTCCTGCCCTCCCTCGAAGCAAGCGTTCCTCTTTTAGTTGATAGAGAGCAATTGGGCCGAGCGGCTGGACTGACACAGATGATCCAAGCACTTGAGGTCATTTTAGGACCGGCTTTGGCAGGATTACTTATCGGATCGGCCGGTTTGGGAGCTATTTTCATCACAGACTTTGTTACATTTGGAGCTGTTCTTATGGCCCTCATGCTGGTCTTCATCCCTCAGCCCTCCGGCAACGGTAACGAAATGGGAAATGAAGAATCGCTCTGGGGGTCTTTTGTATTCGGGCTAAATTATATTCGTGAGCGTCCAGCTTTTATATATTTGATGGGCTTTGTTACCCTAGCCATGTTCCTTATGCCGGGGTTTGGCTACGCGCTGGTAACACCGCTTGTCTTGAGTTTTGCCAGTGAAGAAGCCGCAGGATTTGTGCTATCCACCTTTGGCTTTGGTTCGCTGGCTGCCGGTATTCTGCTGGCTGTATGGGGCGGCCCTAAAGAGCGGCGTATGGATGCAATGTTGATCGCACTTGCCATGTCTGGTTTGGCCATGATGACGGCCGGTTTCCGAGCCAACTTACCCTTTGTCATGACCGGCATGCTGTTCATTGGCGTATCTTTTGTGATCTTAATCGGATTGAATCGCGTCATTTGGCAAGTAAAAGCACCACCAGAAATTCTAGGCCGCATTTTCGCTCTTAGAGTAACTTTGGGTGTATGTGCTCAAGCTCTGGGTATTTTAATTGCTGGGCCGTTGGCCCAGAACGTCTTCGAACCGCGGATGGCTTCAGGAGGTAGCTGGGCACCAATTATTGGCCCGGTCATCGGAACAGGAGACGGCCGCGGGATCGGGCTGATATACATTGTCGTTGGTGCAGCAACCGTTTTAATCGCAATAGTTGGATTTCTGTCACCTAGTGTACGCTACTTAGAAGATGGTGTTCCAGATTATGTGGAGCCCAACAGCAACAAAGCGGACTTGGTAGCGGCCGACTAGGTTAAAGAAAAAAGCTGAAGGCAAATAAGATGAACATGATCACATGCCATCAAGGAATCGCTTCCAATTTTCTACTGACAAGCAGTGGGCGGGCCGGGTACTTGGCGACTCAGCTCGCCCGCTTGATTCAGCACGAGGGGTGGTTAAAACACACAGCCTTTGAACACACGCTATCGGAGGATACTCCATATAGACTGAGCTGTTGCTTCAGCCAACCGCTTCACCAAAAGTCTTTTGAACAGTTCCAGTTTTTAGTTGGCAAAGCCTTAGGAATTTAATCTGAAATCCAATCAGGTAAACGCTAAGACGATTTACGAGAATAAATTATCCATACCTAAACGTTAAAATCGCCTCACAGCCAACCCTAAGCAAATGCCTAAAGTTGTTTGCTTAGGGTTGGCCTAATTAGGCTAACAAATAGTTTTGTAGTGTTCGCGTTTCACACTACGTGGAAAAAAGTTTGTGCCAGTTTTTTCCAAACACAAACGCAATTGAATATTTATAGGACTTTCGCTTAAGCAGGCATAAAAGCAGGAATTCTTGGTTGTCGCAGCTCAGCCCGTAAATATTCTCTGAGCAAATTATGCTTAAGTTGATAAACGGTTTGCTGATTTTTACGAGCTTGGACTTTTAAGGTGGCCCAAGCGTGATAACAATTTGCAAGATGATTACGCTGAGATCTTTGTTTGCGGCATTGGCATTTTTCGCTTCCTGTGAGTTGTTTAAGTTCACGATGAAACTGCTCGACTTCCCAACGCACGTCGTTCGCTTCTTGAGCGACATGGGAGGTAATCGTCGAGTCAAGATTGTTGGTAACAATCCAGTCAATGTCACCGTTTGTGGCAACTAACTTGAACAGTTTCACCGCGAAGGGTATTTTACTCAATCTGACGATAATGCCATCATGAACCATCTCATCGGTCCAGTTAATATCTTGCAAGTGACGCCATGTTTCACCTTCATCAAGGCTGATCAGCCGATTGGATTTCAAAGTTGTGTAAAACGTTAATCCCAAACGATGGACGAGTTTTAGGTTACGCCATGAAGCGTACCAGCTATCGAAAAGAATGGTTTTTGCCTTAAGCTGTTTGTTGCTCTTGGCTTCAATCAACATCTCTTGAAAATGATCATTTTTAGTTTTGCCGTCATGGGTTTTGGCATAAATTCGGAAATCTGTGGGGCAGAAGTCACCCTTCCCGTTCGTGTGCACGAGATTAACCACTCCAATACCACGGACAAGACATCCAGTGGCACCGCTGTATTGACGTTTAACCAACTCAATCACTTTTGAATACTGCTTGTTTTGGACACTATCATCGATTATCAGGTAGCTCTCTTCTGAATCATCGATAAGATGCTGAGCCACCTCCCAAAGATGATGAGCGGTGAGGCGTTCTCGCCGTAAGTAGTCAGTCACAACATCGTGGCTTGTATGATCTAAATGATCTGCCAAGTTGCTACAGGTGTAATTGAGTGGCGTACTAATCAAATATTCAATGTATTGCATACGTGTAATCACGCGACAAATTATCATCACTTTCGTCTCTAAGCGAAAGTCCTA
>JBCCSO010000151.1:0-9020 GCA_039199965.1 Chloroflexota bacterium
CAGGCCAAGTATGAGCTGATTGGAGATGCTCGCAACAGTGGACTGTTTGGCTGTTTTGAGTTGGTAAAAGATCGCCAGACAAAAGAGCCGATCCCGGCCGAAATGCACGCACCAATTAAAGGGAAATTGATGGCCAAAAGGCTGAGTACACTTGTGAAAGAGCACATCATCTTTGTTGGCCCACCTCTTATCATTTCTGAAGAAGAGTTGCACGCCGGGTTAGACATCATTGAAGAGGTAATTAGGGAATTATGATCGAACGCGCACTTCATCCAAAGTATTACACCAAGGAAAGTATTTTTGAGGACGAAAAAGAAAAAATCTTTTTTAGCAATTGGATCTATGTTGGCCATCAGTCGCAGGTTGCCAATAACGGAGACTTTTTCACGCTAATCTTGATCGATCAGAGCATTGTTGTGATGCGTGGGATGGATGGCGTGCTTCGGGGTTTTTACAACGTTTGTCCCCATCGGGCTCACGAGCTTTTTGAAGATGAAAGCGGCAACAGCAAGCACATCATGTGTCCGTACCATGCGTGGGTGTTTGAAACGAACGGCCAGCTTCGCTCTGCCCGTGGCAGTGAGCAGGTTGAGGGATTTGATAAAACGAAGGTCTGTATCTCTGAGTTTAAAGTAGAAAACTTCTTGGGCTTTATCTTTGTCAATCTTGATCCAAACGCACGGCCGATGGACGAAGTGTATCCCGGTGTGCGTGAGGGGATTCTCGAGCTGGCACCCGATATCAACGACAACGTATACACCTATCATCATGAAAAAGGTCTAAATGCCAACTGGAAAGTGGCGGTTGAAAACTACAACGAATGTTATCACTGTCCCGGCGTTCATCAGACCTTTTCACAAGGCGTGGTTGATCCCAAAAGTTACAAGATTGCGCCCGGCACCAACTGTCTGCTTCACACGGCAAAATCACAGCCGCGCGGCCGGCAGGCATATGAAATCGATCTGTCTGATCCCAACGCAACAAAGTATGCATCATTTTTCTTGTGGCCAGCGTTTTCGTGTCAAATCTATCCCGGCGGCGTGGTCAACACCTATCACTGGTATCCAAGCGATGTAAAAAACACCACGGTTTATCGGAGTTGGTTCTTTGATGGACCGGAAGCCACGCCTGAACAATGGGACATTATCGAGCTTGATCGTACGACCACATTTGCGGAGGACCTCACCATCATTGATTCCGTCCAACGTGGCATGATGTCGCGTGGATATTCGCCGGGTCCGTTGGTGTTAGATCCGTCTGGGGTGGCGACTACGCGGAGTGAGAATACGGCGTTTGAACTTAAAAAGCTCGTTCTCCAATCACTCGAACAGTAACGCGGGAAGTTTTCCCGCGCGAAAGTCAATGCGAAGCAATTGACCATGAGTAACTTAGATTACCGTTCAGAGTACCGGAGGAATCTCCCTCATCTTCAACCTGAAGGTGCCAAGTTTTTCATCACCTTTCGACTCAAAGGCTCCATACCCATTTCTGTTCTGGAACAATGGAGCAAAGAAAAGGAAGCGTTGTATCTTGAACTCGATCATCTCGAAGGGTCCGACCGTCAAGAAGAATTTTACAAAGCTCAAAAACGGCAGTTTGGGTACTTAGACAAGTATTTAGATAAGGCAGAAAGTGGACCAACTTGGTTAAAAAATCCTGAGGTAGCACAAATCCTCTGGGATTCACTCCACCATCGAGATGGAAAAATATATCAATTAGACGTATTTACCATCATGTCGAATCATGCTCATATCGTTTTTGAACCATTTAAAAACGAAAACGGAGAATACCATGCGTTGCAAGGCATTTTCCATTCACTCAAACGCTTCACTGCAGCAAGAGCAAATGAGGTTTTAAATCGAACAGGAAATCCGTTTTGGCAACCAGAAAGCTATGATCACATTATTCGAGACGAGGCTGAATGGCATCGGATTATGAACTATGTGCTCATGAATCCGGTCAAAGCTGGCTTAGTGGACGACTGGAGAGATTGGCCGTGGACATACTGCCGTTTCGAGTAGATTCTGACTCGAGCAACTCAGCGGGAAGACTTCCCGCGTTACGAAAACTATGAATGAAATTCCAAAAACAATGTCGGCTGCAGTTCTGACCGGACACGGCGGCTATGACAAACTAGAAATCCATCACGATTGGCCGGTACCTGTCCCACAAGCGGGTGAGGTCTTAATCAAAGTCTCAGCCTGCGGCGTCAACAACACCGACATCAACACCCGCATCGGCTGGTACGATGATTCTGTTGAAGGCGATAGCTCCACCAACGCGGCCGATGGTCTCGACAGCGTCAGTGACGATTCAGTTGGTGGATGGGGCAATACGGGCATCCAATTTCCGCGCATTCAGGGGGCTGATCCCTGCGGTCGGGTGGTCGCTTTGGGGGATGGGGTTCCTCAGGCTTGGCTCGGTTCGCGCGTCATCACTGACAACTGGTTGCGAGATTGGAACGAGCCGATGAACCTGAACAAGACCGGCTATTACGGTAGCGAGCGGGACGGTGGGTTTGCCCAATACACCACAATGCCAATCCTCAACGTCGGCCGGCTCAGCGCCCCCGATTGGACCGACGAAGAGTTGGCAACGCTATCCTGTAGCTACAACACGGCCGAAGGGATGCTTGAACGCTCAGATGTTTCAGAAAAAGACACGTTGTTGATCACAGGTGCTAGCGGTGGCGTTGGCTCAGCTCTGATCCAGCTTGCCAAACGGCGCGGGGCGAAGATCATTGCCCTTACAAGCGCCAGCAAAGCGGATCAAGTTGCGGCCCTTGGTCCAGACGCACTCGTCCGACGTGGCCAAGACAACTGGATCGATGTGATTCGCTCGGTTAATGGGACAGACAAAGTTTCAGTTACGGCCGATGTAGTGGGTGGTCCCGTTTTTGCTAATTTGATGAGCGTGTTAGCCAGAGGCGGCCGGTACGTCACATCAGGCGCCATCGGCGGGAAAAAGGTTGAGGTCGATATCAGCCATCTCTATCTGTTTGATTGGTCGCTGATCGGATCAACAATTAATGAGCCATACGTGTTCAGAAACTTGCTCACATACATTGAGAACAACGAGATTAAACCTTTGTTGGCCCAAACTTACCCGCTCGAAAAGATCTACGAAGCCCAAGCGGCGTTTTTGGAAAAGAAGCACGTAGGCAAGTTAGTCATTAAGCTTCCAGAATAAAAGTTTGATGGTTTTGTGTCGCTTCGCTTACACCCCAACAAACGAACAAACTAACAAACTAACAAACTAACAAACTAACAAACTAACCAACTAACCAACTAACCAACTAACCAACTAACCAACTAACCAACTCTTTCATGCGCATTTCCCAGATCGACGTTTACCAAGTAGACCTGCCTTACAGCGGTGGCACATACACGCTATCCGGCGGCCGGAGTTACACCAGCTTTGATGCCACATTTGTGCGCATCACGACGGATGATGGGCTGATGGGCTGGGGCGAGAGCACCCCATTTGGCTCAACCTACATCGCCGCCCATGCGCGGGGCGTGCGAGCCGGGATCGAAGAAATCGCTCCGCATTTGATCGGGATGGACCCACGACATGTAGACCGGATCAATGAAGCGATGGATGACGCCCTCGTGGGTCACCATCACGCCAAAACCCCGATTGATATGGCTTGTTGGGACGTGTTTGGCAAAGCGGTCAACATGCCGGTCTGCGATCTGCTCGGCGGCCGGACGCAGGAAAAGTTGCCGCTAATCTCAAGCATTTACACCGATGAACCGAACGAGATGCGGGCTCGGGTCCAGCAACATCGAGAAAAAGGCTACACGGCCCATTCGGTCAAAGTGGGTGATGATCCAGCGTTGGATGCGGCGAGATTAACAGCCGCACTGGCAGACCGTCGGCCGGGCGAATTTTTTCTGGCAGATGCCAACGGTGGCATGACGGTTGAACAAGCCTTGCGCATGTTGCGCTTGCTCCCGGCCGGTCTCGATTTTGTGCTCGAGGCACCCTGCGCTACTTGGCGGGAATGTGTCTCGCTTAAACGTCGCACCGATGTCCCGATTTTGTGGGATGAGTTGGGTGATAGCGAAGAAGCGATTGCCCAGCTGATCAGCGAGGACGCGGCCGATGGGATCGGTTTAAAAATATCAAAAAACGGCGGATTGACCCGCTGCAGACGGCAACGGGATATGTGCATCGCGGCCGGGTACACGATGAGTGTGCAGGACACAACCGGCTCAGACATCACGTTTGCGGCCATCGTTCACATGGCCCAAACCATCCCGAAAAAGTATTTGCGCAGTGTGTTGGGTGCACCTGACATGGTGGCGCTCAAAACGGCCGATGGGGATTTCAACGTCGTTGATGGACACGTTCAAGCACCGGACTCGCCAGGTTTGGGCATTACGCCACGGATGGATGTGATGGGTGAACCCATCGCCACATATTCTTAAAAAAGATGCGGATAAGGGCGAACATTGAAACTTTGTTTAATGCGTTCCACCTTATCCGCGTCGGTCAAACAATTGAATGAAGATTACTAGTATTCGCGTTTACCAAGTTGACTTGCCACTAAATGAGCCGTATTGGCTTTCAGGCGGCCGGCTGAAATTTGAAAAGCTCGACAGCACAATTGTCGCCATCGACACCAATACGGGGATTACCGGCTGGGGTGAAGGCTGTCCGTGGGGTGTCACCTATCTACCTGCGTTTCCGCTTGGCATCCGGGCCGGGATTCAAGAATTGGCTCCGTGGCTGATTGGGCAGAACCCGTTGCACCTTGAACAAATTAATCGGGTGATGGATATCGCCTTACCCGGTCATCCGTACATCAAATCACCGCTCGACATGGCCTGCTGGGACATCCTTGGCAAGCACACCGGTTTACCTTTATATAGTTTGCTCGGCGGCAAGTATCAAGATGATGTGCCGCTGCATAGCTCGGTTTCGACCGGAACGCCTGAGAAAATGGTAGACATCGTGCGAAGTAAGCGGAAGCAAGGGTACAAGATCCATTCTGCCAAGGTTGGTGGCTCTGATGTCGACACGGACGTTGAGCGGATCAATGCGTTATTGGACGATTGCCCGGCCGGTGACGTGATTACGTTTGATGTGAATCGGGCATGGTTGCCCAGCGAAGCGATTGTGGTGATGAACGCCACTAAAGACAGTCGAGCGTTTTTTGAGCAACCGTGCGAAACAATTGATCAGACGAGACAGGTTCGAGAGCTGACCCGCCATCCGATCATTATGGATGAAAGCATTCAGTCGTTTCACGATTTGCTGATGTGCCAGCGACACAATTTATTACAAGCGGCTGGGCTTAAGCTCGGCCGGATTGGAGGGTTAACCAAAGGGAAATTGATGCGTGATTTCTGTATTCAAACAGGAGTCAAAATGAATTTGGAGGACACCGGCGGCAGTCAAATCTCAGACACGGCCGTCGTCCATTGGGCGCTGTCAACCCCAGCCGAATTTGATCGGGCGACGTGGGATTGCAGTCAGCACCATTCAGTTATTACAGCCTCGGGCGGATACACCAAAGACAACGGCCGCGCCACCGTCTCCAACGCCCCCGGCCTCGGAATTGAACCGGTTATGCATACATTGGGTGATCCTGTAGCCACATACATGTAACTACTTGGACGCGGATAGGGACGAACGCGGATTTAATTTGTTATCAGCGTTCCTCCTTATCCGCGTCCAAGATTAATTTGATGGAATTACTTTACAAAAAAGAAACTAAGATATTGCGAGGACTCATATATGAGGTTCGGAATGAATTAGGTGGAGGATGGTCTGAAGAAATCTACCATCAGGCTCTTTTGCATAACCTTGCTGAAAATAAAATCCCTTTTCAAAGCAAACCTAGATTTCCGCTAACCCACAGAGAAACGGAGGTCTATTCTTTTGAACCTGATGTAGTCGTGTGGGACAAAATTATTTTAGAGCTTAAGGTATTGCCTAAATTCAAAGATAAAAATTTCCCTTCTGAAAACGAAGCTCAAATCATTCAATACTTGAAGCGTTTTGAAAAGAAATTGGGCATGCTTGTGAACTTTGCACCTTCCAGAGTCGGTATTAAAAGAATGGCCTATGAACCACCCAAGATGGAAGTGTCTGAAGATTATGAACGAATCAAAGGAAAGCTAGCAGAGCCAGATCGAAAACTGCTCCAAAGAATTCGTGAGGTCATTCTAGAGTTCGGTCAAACTTATGGAACTGGTTATTCAGAACGAGTCTACAGAAGTCTTTTAGCCTTAGAATTTATAGACAAGAGCATCAAGTGCAACAGAGAGGTTCAACTCTGCCCAAGCTGGAAAAATCAAAAACTAGGCACTCAATACACAAACCATCTCTTAGTAGAAGATAAGTTTTTAATTCTAGTTAAATCCGCAATTGATCACCCATCAGCATATGATTTTATTCAAACTCAATCCTTCCTAGAAGCCTTAAATCTTTCAGTAGGATTGGTACTTAACTTTGGAAAAAACAAGTTCCAGATTATTGGAACAGCAGTAAATCAGACCCATCAGCGTTCTTCCCTATCCGCGTCCCTGAACATGAACCAAATTGGAGATTCTTAACCATGTCAGATGCACCAAAAACAGCCAAGGTCGTTATTATCGGCGGAGGCATTATGGGATGCAGTTTGCTCTACCACCTCGCACACGAGGGATGGACAGACAGCGTCCTGATCGAAAAAGCAGAGCTCACCTCGGGCTCAACCTGGCACGCCGCCGGGCAGATTACCCACTCCGTATCTAGCTACGCCATCTCAAAGATGGTTGGATACGGCATTGAAAAGTACAAGTCACTCGAAGAAGAAACCGGCCAATACGTTTCGTGGCACGGTTGCGGTAGCTTCCGGCTGGCGTACACCAAAGACGAAATGGACTGGCTCCGGATGAACCTTTCCCTCGGCCGGGCCATTGGCCACCCGATGGAACTTGTCGACACAAAGTTCATTCGCGAAAAGCACCCGTTCTATAACTTAGATGGTGTACTCGGCGCGCTTCACACCCCCGAAGACGGCCACGTTGACCCAGCCGGTGCCTCATTCGCATTCGCCAAAGGTGCTCAGCAATTGGGTGCTCAAGTGATCCGCCGAAACCGGGTGCTCAACACAACAAAGCAACCGAACGGGGAATGGCTGGTTGAAACGGAGCAGGGCAATTGGCTGTGCGAATACGTCGTCAACGCGGCCGGATGTTTCGCCCGCCAAGTTGGCCAATGGGTTGGCCTTGACCTGCCTTTAACAAACATGACCCACCACTACTTCGTGACAGAGCCGGTCAAAGAGTTCATCGAGCTCAAAGAATCTGGTTACGAACTACCGGTTATTCGTGACGACCGCTTGGTTTCTGGCTACATTCGTATGGAGCAAGACGCAGGTCTGATCGGTATCTATGAAAAGCGGAATTCAAACTCAGTGTGGGACGACTTTGCCCCGTGGGAACTAGAAAATCCACTATTCGACGCCGACTATGATCGCGTGGACGAATGGCTGATGAATTCGTTTGATCGCATGCCGATTTTGGCGGACAAAGGAATCCAGAGAGTCGTGCATGGCGCAATCTCCCATCCACCCGATGGAAACCCGATGCTTGGACCAGCCCCTGGCCCTGACCTTGAAAATTACTGGCTCTGCTGTGGTACCCAAATCGGTATCGGATGGGGCCCCGGTGCTGGCATGTATTTGGCTCAGTGGATGGTGCACGGCGCGGCCGACATCTCGATGCGGGCTTTTGATCCACGTCGCTTCGGCCGCTGGACCGATGAAACATGGCGTCTCGAAAAAGCGCACGAAGACTACTTGTTGCGCCACGAAACCCCGTTCCCCGGCCTCGACCGCCCCAACTGCCGGCCGTTCAAAGCAACCAAGCTTTACGACGTGCTCAAAGAGAAAGGGGCCGTCTACCAAGAGGTGTACGGCTGGGACCGGCCGTTCTGGTATGCGCCAGAAGGGACTCCGCGCGAACACATCCACTCGTTCCGTCGCACAAAACTGTTCGACATTTTGCGGGATGAGTGTTTGGGCTTGCGCCAAAACGCTGGCATTGCCGACATGAGCGCTTTTGGCAAGCTTGAAATCTCAGGGCCAGATGCACACGCTTTCATGAGCCGCGTCTGTGCCAATCGTATCCGCAAAAAGGTTGGGGCGATGGCTTTGTCTCAACTACTACTGCCTAACGGCCGGGTAGAAGGTGAAGCCACGATCACCACCATCGCCGAAAACACATTCTACTTTGTAACGGCCGCGGTGCGTGAGCATGCGATGCTAGACTGGTTGATCGCCAACATACAAGACGGCGAAGATGTAACCATCACCAATGTTTCGGACGATTACGGCGTATTGGCTCTCAGCGGACCAAAATCCCGCGATATTTTGAGCCAGTGCACCGATGCGGATCTTGGCAATGAGAATTTCCGCTGGTTGACGGCGCAAACCATCGATGTGGCGGGTGTAACCTTGCGAGCGTTGCGCGTAGCGTACACGGGTGAGCTAGGTTGGGAATTGCACATTCCGATGCAGGATATGTTGACCGTTTATGAGGCACTGGTCGCGGCCGGTGAGCCGCTCGGCATGGTCCACGTGGGATCAGCCGCATTCAACAGCTTGCGCATGGAAAAAGCGTATCGCTCCGGCAGTGAGCTGACCAACGAGGTGACAATGGCTGAGGTTGGCTTGCTCAATCTGGCCCGATTCGATAAAGAATATGTCGGTGTTGAGACCAATCGCCACGAAAAAGAGCACGGTGTGCACAAGTGGGTCTTGGCGTACATCAAGATGGATGACGCGGCCACGGCCGCTTGCGGCGCTGACCCTGTCGGCGGTGAGTCGATTTGGTTCAACGGCGTCCCTGTGGGATCAATGACCTCTGGTGGCTACGGTTACTCGGTGGGTGCACCGCTCTGGTTTGCGTTTGTGAAACCGGATGCAGGCAAACCGGGCAACAAAGTTGGGGTGATGGTGCAAGGACACATGATCCCCGGCGAGATCCTTGGCGAACCGGCGTTTGATCCGCAGAGCACGCGGC
>JBCCSO010000152.1:0-8987 GCA_039199965.1 Chloroflexota bacterium
CGGCCGATCTCATACGGCATTTTGGTCACGTGATGCTTGCACACGTTAGCCAGCATATCGTCTGGTAAAAACGCTCCAGACTCCGTCTCAAACCCCTGATAGCTGGCCGCTATGCCGGTTGAGTAGATCGTTTCGTTCTGGTGAGTCATTTCAACCAGCTTATCCCGAATGTGAGACGCTTTTGTGACCCCATTGTAGTCTGCAATGGTTGCGGCCGCGCCGATCAAAACATCACCCACACCCGATTTGCATACGTAGCTCCGCCGATGGTAGCTGGTGAAGCGTTCAACCAGCATGGCGGCGAAATCATACTCCCCATCCATAAAGATGAGCTCATTTGGAATAAACACGTTTTCGAAGATCACCATCGCTTCCTGTCCGCCATAGCGCACATTGCCAATGTCGATAGTTCCTCCCTCCATTGAGCGCGTATCGCAAGATTGACGGCCGTAAATGTAGGTGATGCCTTCAGCTTCAACCGGCACTGCCCCCACGATGGCAAAATCTTTGTCATCTGGCCCCAAACGCAAAGTGGGCATGACCACTAACCAGTGGGAATTTAAACAGCCGGTTTGGTGCGCTTTTGCTCCGGTAATGTACACACCGTCGGCCGTGCGTTTGGTGATGTGCACGTACAAATCTGGATCAGCTTGCTGATGGGGTGGTAGAGAGCGATCTCCCTTGACGTCTGTCATCGCCCCACCAACCACATATCCGTGCCGATGGGTCATCGCCACAAAATCTTTGAATTTGGCATGGTAGGTTGAAGCGTACGTCTGATCCATTTCGTATGTGACCGAATAGAGGGCGTTGAAGGCGTCCATCCCCACACAACGCTGAAAGCAGGTTCCCGTGAGCTGGCCCAGCTTCCGCTGCATTTTGTTTTGGCGCACCAAATCTTCTGTACTGGTGGCGATGTGGAGAAAGCGATTGATACGCTCGCCGGTGAAAGGAGAAACGGCAGACGCTAGCTCAGGCTCGCGGAGGGCTAGCTCGTAGGTTTGAGCCACCGCATTGATTGACGGCCGAATCATGGGGTGATCGACAATCTCTTCTACCTGCTCACCAAACAAAAATACTTTGAGGTTCCGGCCGCGTAAGCTGTCTACGTACTGTTCGGCCGTGCGAATCGTTTGAGATTGGTTCGAACTCTCTTCTGTATGTATCGGATTTTCTAGCAAGGTCATATCTTTTTCTCCATAATGCGCTTCGCTATCGGTCAATGGTATAAACATTGTAAATTAATCTGCTGATTTCGGACAGATTAGTGCAGATAGAAGTACAAAAACCTTCCAGTTGCGAATTACTTGGTGTTGCAGTCATTAATCGTGCTAAACCAATCGGCGGTGCGCTATGCCACATTGCAGCTAAAATAAAATAGATCAACATGAGAGAATTGAAATGAAGATAGGATTAATTGGTACGGGGATTATTGGGGAAGCTTGCATTAAAGGCTTTTACCGAGTTGGAAAATTTAACGGAGAGATGTTTATCTCAAGACGATCTGAGGACAAGTCAGCGGCGTTAGCAGACGAATTCTTGCAGATTACAGTCCTTGATGATAATCAAGCCATTGTAGATAGCTGTGACCTGCTGATTTTAGCCGTCCTGCCAGAGCAGACGGAGGCTGTGCTAAAAAGTTTAACGCTGCGGCCGGACCAGCGGATGCTGAGCCTTGTGTCTAGCATCACGTTAGGCTCTTTGGCAGAATGGGCTGCACCTGTCACCAAAATTAGTCGGGCTATCCCACTACCGCCGATTGAGTTTGGCTTGGGCCCCATTCCTATCTGTCCAGCAACGCCAGAATTAGACTTTCTGTTGGATCCTGTGGGGGTCGTTGTTGCCCTAACTGATGAAGAACAATTCTTGTCGATTGCAGTGGGGAGTGCACTAATGGCAATGTACTACGAAATGACGAGCAACATTGCGGTGTATATGAAAAACGGCGGTTTAGCGGCCGAAGAGGCAGCTCGCTACGCATCATCAATGATGGTTGCACTGGCAGACTCTACAGAACGTGTAAATTACGATGAGCTGTTACAGATGAGTGAAGACTGCCTCACACCGGGTGGGTTAAACGAGCAGGTCCTATTTGGCCTACGGGAAGCAGGCTGGTATGACTCCTTAGAAAAAGAAATGGAAGGGATTAAGACCCGCTTGAGCAAATATTAGAGCAAGTAGTTGATGGTGGAATATCTGCTGCCCACCATCAACTGTCCCTTACTCTCAATCTCCTGCTAGCATACGCTCTTCGTAAACCCGCATTTGGGCTTCGACGGCCGCTACCGTGTTCCGCATTAAAACAGACAGGGTCACGGGACCTACACCACCGGGCACGGGCGTAATCCAACCCGCAACCTCGTGGGCTGAATCAAAGTCAACGTCACCAACCGTTTTGTTGACCAAGTCTCCGTCTTCATTTTCAACTTCAATTTGATTGATGCCAATGTCAATGACGGCCGCACCCGGCTTGATCATATTTCCTGTGATTAGCCCTGGTTTGCCGACCGCGACAAATACCGCGTCTGCCCGTCTCGTGTGCGTGGCTAAATTTCGGGTTCCATGATGACAGACGGTGACTGTCGCCAACTCACCCATTAAGTGGAGCCCTAGCGGTTTGCCTACAATTTCAGAATGCCCAACCACCACGACCTCTAATCCACGTAACTCCATCCCGGTGGCTTTTAAACACTCAACTGAAGCCAAAGAGGTGCAAGGGCCAAGGACATAGTCGTCATATACCACTTTGCCAATATTGGCTGGGTGCATGCCTTCTACGTCTTTTGACGCGGTGATGGCGGTCTGAATGCGGCCTAGGTCAATGTGGTGCGGCAGTGGTCGCTGCAAAATAATTCCTGTAATACGTGGATCAACGTTCATCGCTGTAATAGCTGCAACTAGCTCATCAGTTGAGATATTTGAGGGGAATTGCCGCTCTTCGAAAACAATATCGAGCCTTTCGGCCGCTCTTCGCTGGTTGCGAATGTACAGCTTTGCGGCCGGATTGTCTCCCACTTCAATCGAAGCGAGGCTGGGTATCCAACCGCGCTCTCCTAACGCAGCTACACGCTGCATAATATCCTCCCGAATCGGTCGGGCAACATCTTTCCCCTTTAGTAATTTATGTGACATGGAACCTGTTTCTCTATGTGTGTTTATTTTGATCTTCCCGAAACGTTTTGACGTAGAAATGAAATGATGGCTGGCGCACAAACCCCATCTTTTCATTGATCAAAAACATCGGATTGTTTTCTTCATTTTCAGTGTAGACAGACGGAATAGTGCCATCTTCAGTGACAAGATTTTCTTTAGCCCATCCTAGCGAAATCGCTTTTAGAGCTGTAACAAGCCCTTTGCGGCGATGTGCCCGTTTTACACCTGACATCCCCGTATATAAGTTGGCCGGTTTATCTGGATTACGGAACAGCATTGTTAATCCCACAATCTCTTCGTCTTTGAGTGCCAAAATAAAGCACTCATTGATGCGATCCTGCTTGTAAAGCTCAAACTTTTTCTGGAACTTTTCAAACGGTTCTACCGTCTTCTCTTCGTGCCATGGGATGTCTTTCTCAATTTCGACTTCAGCATCGTATAGCTCTCTCATGTGGTTTGGACGGTCAGCCATGTATGCATTCAAATCAATAAATGCATATCCACTCTGCTCAAGCTGTTCCACTTTGTTACCAAAAGGAGTAGGGTCAAAGCTTGCTAGATCTAGCTTTGAAGCGTACTCGATCAGCTTGATCTTAAAATCACGATCCTCAAGAAAGCGGATGCCGCGCGGTAAGCTTTCTCGACTTTCTGCTTCAACCGACAGCGGGTCTAGCTGCATAATTTGAGCTATGAGTTGGTCATAGACCGCTTTGCCGTACCCCTTTCCCCAATCGGTCGGCCGTATCTGTACGTCTATGAAATAACGGTCGGGATGGTGGGCCCAGTGGGTATGCCCCCATGTGGCGATGCCTACGACCTCGTCCCGTTTGGTACTGCGAACCAAGTATCGCTGATAGGTATATTTGGCCTCACGGCCGGCATCACCTTTCCTGATATCGTCCGCTGTTGTTGGATAGTCCGGTGTGATTAAATTGTAGATTTTCGCAAAATGCTCGTAGTGTTCCTCTATGCCGATAGAAGGCACTAATTCTGATGGATTCATGGTCTTTTTAGTGTAAATGGTGCTGGGCAAATGCTCTACTTTTGAGGCCTGATGAATTATAAAGCGCAGCTTTCTCTCAAGCATGAGATATTTCGCACAAATAATCACTGTAAATACAAGGGCGGTTGTAACTTTCATCTGAAAAATCGGATTATTCGAACCAGTCTTTGCCGATTAGTACCACCCCTTCCTTGGTACTAGGACGGGAATAAAGTCCCTTGTGCCTATTAGTCATGTTTTTTACCATCCTTACTGTAATTTGAGTTCACCAGCCATTTATCCGTGACGTTTTGGATTTGTGCATAACCGGGGGAATTCAGTTCAAAAAATGTCAGGTTTTGCTCGGCCGCAATTGTGGGCAATGCCATTTGTTCATCTACTCAAAATAGCAAATAAGGACAATCGCATGGGTATTACGTTGAGAGAGGTCGCAAGAGAAGCCGGGGTGTCAGTTACCACCGCCTCAAGAGCACTAAGTGGATATGATGATGTTGCGGACCAAACACGCCGTTTAGTTGAGCGGGCGGCAGACCGGCTAGGTTATGTGCCAAATTTGATGGCCAGACGACTAAAAACCGGTCGAACTGGCACGATGGGTTTCATCATTCCAGATACCAGCTCACGCTTGGGAGATCCGTTTTTTAGTAACTTTATCGCTGGTATTGGCAACGAAGCATCTGCGCACGGGTATGACCTACTTATCACTACCCACTCGCCAGATAGCCGTGGAGAGCATGAGTCCTACACTCGGGCTGTTGGGGGAGGCTGGGTCGACGGGGTGATTCTTGTCCGCACACGCTTCGAAGACTGGCGAATTCGTTACCTGTATGAAAACAACTATCCATTTGTGACATTTGGTCGCTCAAATCATGATTTTGATTACCCGTTTGTCGACGAAGACAGCAAAGGTGGTGTCAGCCAGATGGTGCAGCATTTAGTTAACAGTGGGCATCAAGAGATTGCGTTTGTTAGCCCACCTGCAAACTTGATGTTTGCACGCTTGCGTCGCACCGGGTACATCGAAACAATGGAAAGTAACAAAATCTCTTGGCATCCCGAGTGGATTCGAGAGGGGGATATGACCCGCAAAAGCGGGTATGAGCAGATGAATATTCTGCTCGCTAGCAAAGCGCGTCCTACAGCCGTTATTGCCGGGAATGACATGATGGCCCTAGGCGTGATGGATGCGATCCAAGAGCGGTCACTGGTTGTGGGTAAAGATATTAGTGTTTGCGGTTTTGACGATGTCCCTGTCGCAGCATATACCAATCCCTCACTAACTACGCTCCGTCAACCTATTTACGACATCGGCCGTCGCTGTTGTCGTATGTTGGTTGATATTCTGGCTGGTAACGCCATAGAAAGTAAACAGGTCTTGCTGTCTCCTCAGCTCATTGTGAGGGAGTCAACAGGGCTCAAAATTTAATCGATAAGTAGATCTTCTCGCTAAAGAAATAGGTGGCAATGGTAGAGGCGTTTCCCACAGGCACCCTCACGAAGTCTTGCTATCTTGAAAACTTGAGTAGAGAACGACCAAGAATTAACCGATAGCAACCGAAGAAGTATAGCTGTTTGTTATCCAAATTCAGCTCTTGTAGGAAAAGCTAAAATGAACTTGCAATTTGGACCCTCAAACTCGTCAGTTAGCCCACGTATGGCAACCGCAAAAGCACACTCGAAACAATCTATTTACGACTCAGTTACTGAGCAACCTGCACTCTTGTCACACATGGTTAAGCTGTACGGCCGGAAAGAAGGGCCGCTGGCTTGCCAAAAACTGCTTGACCTGATGGCAAGCTATCGCACTCGTGTTCCGGTAGCTTCTGCTGATGAAAAAGTAACAGAGCGGGATACCGTTTTAATCACGTATGGGGATATGGTCCAGCATGGTGATGAAAAGCCGCTTGAAACGCTGACCAAGTTTTTAGAGAACACCGTTGCTGGCACCGTTAGCACTGTTCATGTTTTGCCTTTCTACCCGTGGACATCTGATGATGGGTTTTCTGTTAAAGATTACCGCCAAGTTGATCCAAATTTAGGTTCATGGCAAAACGTGCAGCGTTTAGGGCAAAGCTTTCGCCTCATGTTTGATGCGGTTATTAACCATATTTCATCTGAAAGCGAATGGTTCAAGGCCTTCTTGCGCAATGAGTTTCCGTTCAGCGACTGGTTCCACGTAGTTGACCCTGACACCGACTTAACCAGCGTTTTTCGGCCAAGAGCATTACCGCTGTTAACCGCATTTGATACTCCCGGCGGCACCCGCCACGTGTGGACTACCTTCAGTGCAGATCAAGTAGACTTAAACTATGGTAATCCAGAAGTGATGCTGGCCGTGATTGATATTTTGCTCGATTACGTGAGCCGTGGGGCAGATTTTGTACGTTTAGACGCGATCGGATTTATGTGGAAAAAGGTGGGAACTTCGTGCATGAATTTGCCTGAAACCCACATAGCTATTCAGCTCATTCGGGCAGTCTTTGAGATTATGGCACCGCATGTGTCAATCATCACAGAAACCAACGTGCCTCATGATCAAAACGTTTCATATTTTGGCAATGGAAACAATGAAGCCTCTATGGTCTACAATTTTTCACTGCCGCCACTTACTTTACACGCATTTCAAACTGCCAACACCCAAGTATTAACCCGCTGGGCTAGCGAGCTTGAGTATCCCTCTGATGATGTTACTTTTTTCAACTTCATGGCATCCCACGATGGTATTGGCATAACGCCCGCTCGAGGTTTGATTACAGATGATGAAATCAAGCTGTTGGGTGAAAAAGTAAAAGCATTGGGTGGACATGTTTCATACAAGAGTAATCCCGATGGTTCGAAAAGTATCTATGAGTTAAATATTAGCTATCTAAACGCGCTGGGTCGGCCGGGAGCAATGGAAAGTGACCGCTTAAAGGCAGATCGATTCCTGTCTTCCCAAGCGATTATGCTGGCTCTAAAGGGAGTTCCGGGCATCTATTTCCACAGCCTATTTGGCTCAGAGAGCTGGCGTGATGGTGTTATACAAACGAGCCAGAACCGTACGATTAATCGCGAAAAGCTGCGCATGATCGATGTGTCGGCCGAATTAAACGATATTGACTCTTTGCGTTCTCGAATTTTCTATCCGTACCGCCATATGATTGCGGTGCGCGCGTCTGAGCCAGCTTTTGATCCGTATGGACACCAAGAGGTCTTTTTCCTGCATCCGTCGCTCTTTTGTGTGCTGCGTGGTGAAGGGGAAGATGCCATCTTCTGCATTCAAAACGCAACCAATCAATCGGTAAACGTGGGGCTAAACATGGATGCAATCTTTGGAAAGATGGCCGGATGGCTACGCAATATTTTAGACAATAGCCTGCATGTAGAGGATATTGAAATTAAGCCGTATGGTATTCTCTGGCTCAAGCTACACTAAGTCTAATCGTGGGGTTTTAGATCGCAGGCCGTTGTTTCTAGTCACAGGCTTCAGCCCGTCAGCATTTGTGATCGTCAAGAGGCCTACTGACAGGTTGGATTCGTAGCTACAGCTAAGTTTGCTGTCTGAGCTAAATCACTGTTTTCAGGGTAGTTAATCGTTTCACCCGCTAAGTTTGCTCGTACTCCCAGCAAGAAGTTTGGACTCAGCAAACTATTGACCAAATTTGCCGGAATTTGGATTTCAGCCTGCCAATCGGCCGCGTCCGCAGCATTGGAGACGAGGATAATTGACTCCTGACCAGATGTTAGCTGTGACCATCCTGCGCCGTCTGCGTTAGTGCCGGTACCCGTTTGAACCGAAATGACGCCCGCTTTTGTGAGTAAGATTTGCAAATCTCCCTCATCTGGATCTCCTCCAGACTGATTCTCAATTAGGAGCGTTATTGTCCCATCGGCCGGGACTGCTGCCCCGTACACAAACAATCCGATGTAAAGGTTAGTGGCGTTCCGATGCATGTTGATATCTAGAAAGTTGCTGCTGTTCGGCACACTGGCTCCAGAGTGAATCAGGCTGCTGCTCCATTCAACCCCCACAACCCCGTCTGCTTCAAACGTTTCGTTACAAGCCAATGAAAACGAAATAACAGCTTGGCTGCTAATATCGGCTGCTTCCGTTGGAGTGGGTTCAGCCGCTACTGTTGGATCTTCTGCAGGCAGCTCCGTTGGAACCTCTGTCGGAATCTCTGTAGGCACTTCGGTTGGAATTTCGGTTGGAATTTCTGTGGGTACTTCGGTTGGAATTTCGGTTGGAATTTCTGTGGGTACAGAAGTTGGGATGTCTGTAGGGACCACGACCGGAACTTCTGTTGGAATCAGAGTGGGTATTTCCGTTGCTGGGATCGGTGTAGCGGTAACCACAAACGGCGTTTCAGTTGGGGTGTTGGTAATGACAACGGGTGTATTGGTCGCCGCGTTGACCGGAGTCAGAGTCACAGTTGCCGGTACGGGTGTTTCTGTCGGTGGCGTGTCGCTGGTGGGTACAGGTGTGAATGTAGCTGGGACTGGTGTGGCCGCTACCCGTGGATCTGTACCACCGCGAATCTCATCTGCATCAGAAAAACCGTCCCCATCCGTATCAGCACGCAGCGGGTCTGTGCCGTACTGCAAAATCTCCTGACCGTCTAAAATGCCGTCTTTGTCAGAATCTTGGATAAGCGGATCAGTCCCATAAACCAGTACCTCATCTCCATCATTAATGCCGTCCCGGTCTGTATCGGGTTCTGTGATACTAGTTTTAACCACTTCCTCTTGGCCGTTGCTCAATCCATCTCCATCTGTGTCAGAGAGCTGGGCAGGCGGAGTTGCCGTTGCGCTCAATTCGGTACCTGCGGCCACGGCTGTGGCATTTTCTGAC
>JBCCSO010000153.1:0-8964 GCA_039199965.1 Chloroflexota bacterium
CGCATCTGTTAACAGATTGAGAACAATCGTATCTGTTTCGTGATCTTCGAGCGTAAACCCTTCTGACAGAGTTCCATTGATAAACGCGATTTCAGCCATAGCCGGATCAGGTTCGGCCGCTGGCAGATTGTTGGCGTTCCCGGTCAAAATCGATGGTTCAGGGGCTGAAAGATCACCTGACGGAGGCAGCTCAAAATTGCTGATCGGTGAGCGATTGCCCGTTTCATCGTCTTCTTTTTCAGAAGGAGAAAGCTCTCTGGCCGCCTTGCGGGTGTCACCCGTGCGCCACATGCTCTCTAACCTCTCAGATTGGCGACTCAAAATAACAGTTGGCTCTTGTGTGCGGAAGGCATGCTGCAACTGAAACATGAGCGGCTTCATCTGCCCACCGTAGCGCGGCCCCGCATGGAAAGCGGCCGACAAATCTGTCACCGGCACATTGCTTTCACGTTCCTCAGGGGGCACATGATCACCCAAAACCACAATTTTATTTTCGGTCAATAGCGGAATCAGCTCCTGCCACAAAAACAGCGGATTGCGGTATCCGTTTGGCAGAGATTCTTGCTCACCCTCCAACTGCTCTGACTGGATGTGCATCTCATGTACCGTTTGCTGAAAAGTCACCCAATCATCCACAACCAGCAGTGCATCCTTTGGCAAGTAGTGGAGCAGGCTGTCCGGCCGCTGATAAAGCAGGGGCAGATAAAACTCAAGATTTGGACTGGGCAATCCCGCCTTTAATTCAGGGATATCATCCTGCCAAGACGGCAGATCATCTGGCTTGGGTGGTGCATCAAATTCCAACACCATGCCCAGCTCTTGACCATCAGCCGGGATCGCTTCACGTGCGGGTGGAATGATGGCTCTATCTGGGCTGTCACCGGTGGCTCGCTGCGAACCGGGATCAAACCAGCGGAGCGTATCAATTTCATCTCCGAAAAATTCAACGCGCAGCGGAAACTCACTGCCACCGGCCGGAAAGATGTCCAAAATACCGCCGCGACGACTGTACTGCCCCGGCCGTTCAACCACCGTTGCTTTCTCGTACCCAACTGAAATCCAGTCCTCTTCCAACTTATTCAGGTCAACAATTTGACCCAGCTTCAACACTTTGATCGCCTTAACAAAACGTCGCTTGGGTAACGTTTGCTGAAGCAAAGCACGAGCAGAGGCCACAATCACCTGCGGCTTTTTAGGCTTTGGTAGGATGGGTGTTTGCCCACCTAATAATCTAGTTAAAGCAGTTAGACGACCCTGTCGACAGTTTTCGCCCCATGGAGCCCGGTCAAACGGAAGCGGGGTGGGTTCAGGAAAGCGTGTCACCTCGTAGCTATCCCCCAACCACGTTTGGAGCTCTTGAGTCAGAATCGGTACGTTTTCAATCCGGCCGGTCAGAAACACAATCGGCCCAGCGTGCTTGCTTGCCATCCCCGCAGTCACAGGGATTTGAGCCGCCTTAGGCAATCCAACCGGGAAAATGTCACCGCGTTCTGCTAGCTCTCCCTCAAAAATCTGCCATGCAGGCAGTGATTGTATTGTTGAAACGATGTCAGTAAATTTCATTATTTTCAGCCGAGCAGCCTTTTGCCCCCTAATTTACAACCGATCCATTGTGGCGAGACATTGCCAAATTAACATCTTTTTGAATGAGTGTTTCTATCGCTGATACCGTTCGATCCAGCATCAAATCCAGCACGTCCTGATCTTTTTTGCCGAAGTCTTGCAGCACGTATGCTTTCACAGGCATTTTCCCCTGCGGCCGACCAATCCCTAAACGAATACGCGGGAAGTCAGGCCCAATGTGCTTGATAATCGATTTCATTCCGTTGTGCCCACCGGCGCTCCCCTTTTCACGAATGCGTACAGTTCCAAACGGCAGGTCAAGCTCATCATAAATCACGATGACATTTTCCGGATCAACCTTGTAAAACTTTGTGAGAGGACCAACCGCATTTCCGCTGTCGTTCATATAGGTTTGGGGTTTAGCCAAAATAATCTTGTGCTCACCCAGCCGAAAGTCACCGGTCATCGCCTTGTGCTTGAACCGGCCGGTTTGAGCATGGTGCCCCTGAGCTAACCGATCAACGGCCATGAAGCCGATGTTGTGTCGGTTTCCTGCATACTCGCGGCCGGGATTGCCCAAGCCAACGACCAAAAATGTGTTACCGCTGACCGGAGAGTTATCTTCTTCACGGCCGAAAAGCCTGTCCAAAAAGTTCATGAAATAGCGTTTTTGCCCAGCGCAGTTAAGATGTGCGGGTAGTAAGGCAATTGAAAAAGCAATCAAAAATAATAGCACAGACTATTTACTGATCACATAAGAAAACGCATAAAGCTTGAAGAATCTCAAGCGAAAATTTGAACAGAACACACTCAGATGAAAAATGCATAGTTGATAAGTCTGGTTGCAATCAAATTTCGCAAAAGTCATAATCCAATTTGGCATTAACCTCCTGCGTTTAGGCTATTTTAAATCTCTTAGATTAAACTGGTTAAAATGCTTGATGTGCCCCGGAATGAGAACTTATAAAAAGCCCTATGTAAAAATTTGTTCCTTCACAGCTTAAGAAAAATATGCGGAAAATCAGCCTAAAGATGGGGCAGCTATTTTCTCTTAAGTCCTTCATCTATCTATTGGACATACTCTTATGAAATCAACTAGATTCTCGGTAATTTTTGTCAGTTTATTCTTCCTCCTCAGCCTCAGCGCATGTGGAACAACTATTCCGCCTGAACAACCGGTTGATCTGACACCGGTCGAAGTTGAGCCCACTGCAATTATCAGCAGCCAAGCCAACACAGATTTCCCAGCGACATCCACCCCTGTTCAGGTTGAGTCAACCTTAGGCCTTGATTCTGATGAGATCATAGAGGAACCAATTCTTGAAGTCGACACTGATGGCATGGAAGTGGCTGAGCAAGAAATTGAGGAGACCTATCAAAATATTCCTGTTGGTTTCACAGAAACCGGACACGCTTATATAGGTGACTTAAATGCCCCTGTCGTCATTGAGGAGTATTCCGACTATCAGTGCCCGTTCTGTGCAAGATTTGTTGCCAACACGATGGGCACTATTAAGCAAAATGCAATTGCCAATGGTGAAGCGGTGCTCATTTTTTACGACTATCCGCTCGATTTCCACCCGCAAGCTCCGGCCGCTGCCAACGCCGCTCGCTGTGCGGGTGAGCGTGGTGCAGCGAAGTACTGGGAAATGCACGACCTGCTGTTTGAAACGCTTAGCGACTGGAGCGTCAGCAATCCAGATGATGTTCTAATTGGATTGGGAGAGTCTATAGGATTAGGTGCTGATTACGCAGCCTGTGTGCAAGAAATGCGATATGAAGAAGCGATTAACGCTGATTTCTCAGATGGTTTGACGAGGGGTGTAACCGGAACCCCGTCCTTCTTTTTGAATGGACAAATGTTGGTTGGTGCGCAACCCATTCAGATATTTGATCAAGCTATCGAAACGCTGGTCGCAGGTGGTGAACTGCCTCAAGAGGAGCCTCAGGAAACTGCTGCTTTAGAAGAGGTGGAAATTCCCCCTTTTGAAATGCCTGAACAGGTTATCTTCTCAGATGACGTGGCTGGAGCTCTTGGTGACCCTGATGCACCCATTAGGATTGTTGAGTTTACAGACTACCAGTGCCCGTTTTGCGGCCGCCACTCGGCCGAAACAATGCCTATCATTATTCAAGAGTTAATTGATACTGGCCGGGCTTACTACGTGCTCAAAGACTTTCCACTAGATTCAATTCATCCTGACGCCCGCCAAGGTTCTGTGGCAGCGCGCTGTGCGGGTGAAGAAGGTTTGTACTGGGAAATGCACGATGCTATCTTTGCCAATCAAGCCGCATGGGGGCAAGGTGGGGTTACACCAGAAACGATCAACCAAGTCTTTGTCGGACTTGCCAACAATTTGGGAATAGATGTAGCAGCGTTTGAAACCTGCCTAATAGATGGCCGGTATGACGACGCGATTGAGGCAAACTATCAAGAAGGGGTTGCCGAACAGATTAGCGGAACCCCATCATTCTTTATCGATGGTTACTTTCTTTCAGGTGCCCAGCCATTTGAAGTGTTTGACCTTGTGGTAAGCGCAGTAGAAGAAGGGACCATTGAAAACCTATTCCGCGAAGCGTACGAATCACAAGTAGAACAATATCGTCGTCAAATTGCTGCACAACAAGCACAAGCCCAAGCACCTCAGCAACCTACCGGTCCGGTTGAAGTCGGCATAGATGGCGATCCCTTTATAGGCGACCCTGACGCCCCAATCACCATTATCGAATTTACTGACTATCAATGTCCATTCTGCGTGCGTCACTTTGAAAATACTTACCCCACAATAAAAGAGGAATACATTGACACAGGCATTGTAAAGTATGTTTTCAAAGATTTCCCCCTAAATTTCCATCCGGAAGCGGACGAAGCATCTGAAGCAGCCCGCTGCGCCAATGATCAGGGAGCCTTCTTTGAAATGCACGATCTCCTATTCTCTAATCAACCTGAATGGGGCGGAAATCCTGACCATATAAGTATTTTCATTGGTTACGCAGGTGAAATTGGCCTCGACTCAGCGGTATTTGCTGAATGCCTAAATTCTGGTAAATATACTGAGCTAGTTCAAAGTCAATTGGAAGAAGGTTATGCATTAGGTGTATCAGGCACCCCCACCTTTTTCATTAACGGAAACATCTTCGTTGGTGCACAACCTTTGGAGTCTTTCGCCCAAGCTATTGATTCACTATTGCAAGAACAGGAAAACTAAACTCGGACATTGTGTAAGAAAGGGAAAGGGATGGATTTAAATTTAAAAGATAAGGTGATTATGGTCGCGGCCGGAAGCCGCGGCCTTGGGTTTGGCATTGCCGAAGCCTGTGCTCAAGAAGGGGCAAAGGTGTGCGTCGCCAGTCGTTCGCAAGAAAAGGTGGACGCGGCCGTTTTAGAACTGGGCAAATATGGGAATGGGGTTCAAGGTACCACTCTGGACGCAAAAGACCCCATCAGCATTTTAGATTGGTCAGACGGCGTGCTGTCTCGCTTCGGCCGGGTCGATGGCTTGGTTGTGAACGCAGGTGGTCCGCCAGCCGGTCGCTTTGATGACTTTGACGAAGACGCTTGGTATGACGCATTTGAGCTGACCCTCATGAGCGCGGTGCGTATGATTCGCTCTGTGCTTCCCACCATGCGGGAGCAACAATCTGGTTCGATTTTAACCATCACATCCTCTTCCATCAAGGAACCAATCGACACGATTTTACTCTCAAACGTCATGCGATCAGGCGTCACCAGCCTTGTTAAATCACTATCGCGTGACTTAGCTCCTCAGGGTATTCGGATCAACAACATTGTTCCCGGCACTATCAAAACAGACCGTATTACTCAGCTTGCTGAAAAACGAGCAGAAATGCTGGGCGTTGATGTGGAAAAAATGATGTCTGATATGGAAAGTCCAATCCCCATCGGCCGTTTTGGATCTATCCAAGAATTCGGCCGGACCGGCGCTTTTCTGCTTTCAGATGCGGCCGCATACACAACGGGTGTCTCTTATTTTGTAGATGGCGGGCTGTCTCGCACCCTTTGGTAATCTCCACGCAGGGGCACCCCACGTCGGTGCCCAGTTGTGATGGCGCCTATAAAAGTCACCCTCACAAATGGATTTGCACAGCCCTTAAGTTAAAGAATTTCAGCATATGAGTGAAGACGTAATCGCAGAAGATCAAATTGAAGCAGTTGAAGAGGCACCATTGAATGGGGACTCATCATCAGCTATTCAGCACGGTGGCCAGTTGGTGGGTCAGGTTCTGGCAAAACACGGGGTCAAATTTTTGTTTACCCTGTGCGGTGGGCATATCTCTCCCATACTAACCGGCTCTGAAGAGCAGGGGATTCGTATCATCGATGTACGGCACGAGGTAAATGCGGTGTTCGCGGCCGATGCGATGGCCCGCTTGAGCGGCATCCCAGGGGTTGCGGCGGTCACGGCCGGGCCCGGCTTAACCAATACGATCACGGCTCTAAAAAATGCAGAAATGGCGCAATCACCTGTTGTACTGCTGGGTGGGGCAACACCTACGCTGCTAATGGGGCGCGGCTCGCTTCAGGACATTGATCAAAAGACGTTGATAGCTCCTCATGTAAAGTGGATGAAGCAAATCCGCAAAGTAAAAGACATTGTTCCCTCGCTTGAACAAGCCTTTCATATTGCGCAATCAGACGTTCCCGGCCCGGTTTTTGTTGAGCTGCCCATCGATACGCTTTACCCAGAGGCCCTCATACGGGAGCAAACGGCCGATCAAACTCCCAAAGGTTCAAGCATTTCCAGCCGCGCCATCCGCTGGTACATCAACCGACACTTGAATCGTCTGTTTGCTGACAAAAATAGATATCAGGCCAAACCACCAAGACTGCCTAAATTTCCAACCGCTAATCTAAGCCAAATCACGACGGTCAGAGACGCTCTGCTGCAGGCGGAAAAACCGGTATTCATTGTGGGCACAGGGGCGATGCTTCAGCCGCGCAAAGCGGACGTGTTAGCAACGGCTATCAAGCAGTTAGGCGTTCCCACATTCTTGTCAGGTATGGCACGGGGGCTGCTGGGTAAAGACCCGCTGCACATTCGGCACAAAAGATCAAAAGCTCTCAAAGAAGCTGACTTGGTGCTGATGGCCGGAGTCCCCAACGACTTCCGTATGGGTTACGGCCAAGCCATTCCTCAAAGCGCAACGTTTATCTCGATTAGCCGCAGCAAAAAAGAGATGACGCAAAACCGGAAACCGACAATTGGCATTCAGGCTGATCCGTGCGATGCCCTAATTGATCTGGCCAATTTCTGGAACGAGTCCTCTGATCGCTGGTCCACATGGCACCACCAGCTCAAAGAACGCAATAATGCGCGTGACAAAGAGATTTTAGGCCAAGCTGATTTAGAGACTGAGCACTGTAATCCAATTAATTTGTGCATTGAGCTTGAGAAAGTAATTGGTGAAAACAGCATTTTGGTAGGGGATGGGGGTGATTTTGTCGGGACAGCTTCGTACATTGTCCGGCCGCGCAAGCCATTGAACTGGCTCGATCCCGGTGCGTTTGGCACGCTTGGTGCGGGGGCAGGCTTTGCTCTTGCCGCTCAGCTTCACAACCCGGACGCAGAAGTTTGGCTTCTGTACGGCGATGGGTCGGCCGGGTACAGCATTGCGGAATTTGACACCTTTGCCCGTCACAATCTCCCTGTGATCGCCGTAGTTGGTACAGACGGCGGCTGGACCCAGATTGCGCGAGAGCAGGTTGAAATTCTTGGTACCCCGCTGGGCACTGAGCTAGCTATGACCGCCTATCACGATGTAGCCAAAGGCTACGGTGCAGAAGGGTTGCTGGTTCAAAACGATGATGACCTGCAAGAAGCGTTTGAAACCGCTCAAAGCCGATCAAAATCAGGCATTCCTGTTTTGGTTAACGCATGGATCGGATCGACAGACTTCCGTAAAGGGTCGATTTCAATGTAGCAGGTTAAAGTCACCTAGTTTCCGCTTTCGATACGATCCAGCACAAACTCTAGCATTTCATCCGCCTCTGTATCAGGGTTGTCGCTTGCTTGCACAGATGGCTCTAAGCCGGTTTCATGGAGCCATTCTCCGTTTGGGGTAATCCACTTGCCCACGGTAAACTGCATCAAATACCCTTGATCAATGGGAATAGTGTCTTGGATCACACCTTTTCCACCCGTGGTCTGCCCAATTACTGTGCCTCTACCCGATTCTGTGATGACGGCCGCCGCCATTTCGCTAGAAGAGAGTGTGTCGCTATCAACTAAAACCACAAGCGGTATCATCGTTTGTGCGTTTTCTTGAGTAACCGCTGCCACATTGATGGGGCGACTTCCATCAGCCATCTCGATGGAATACAGAGGCGCGTCATCCTCAAAGAAGTAGCCTAGCACCCGCTCTGTTGCGCGCATTGATCCACCCGTGTTGCCGCGCAAATCCCAAATGATGGTTTCAGCCCCAGACTGGACCAATTCCCGAAATCCATCGAGCGTGGGTTCAACGATTCCGTTAGAAAAGCCCCCCAGCTTTAGATAGCCAACATCCGACTCGATCATTTCAACATACAGACTTTCTCTGGCCTGACGCTCGATTGTAAAGCTTAATTCCTCGTTTTCTCTCAGCACAGCCAAATCAACAGAGCTACCAATCGGACCGCTGAGCAGAACACCAATCTCGCCGGGAGAGAGATTTTCAACCGGCAAGCCGTCTACAGCCAGTATGACATCGTTGGGCTGAACACCAGCGTTTTGTGCAGCCCCATCATCCTGCGTAACCTCAATGACAAATTCACCGCTGATGGGTTTAAAAATAATGCCAATTGAGCCGGTTTCGATTTGAAAGTTCTCTTGATATTGGGTGCTCATAGGCGGCCGAATGTATGTTGCAAAGGGGTCCTGTGTGTGCTCAATCATCTTAAGTATAAGCTGATCAGCCAAAGCTTCGGCCGAATCATCGCTAAAAGAAAACTGACGCTCTAGCAGCATCGTTGCCACTCGTGACACACGTTCGGCCGGGGTCGCTGGTTGGAACGCCATATATTGCCCTCTCGCTACCCAACCAATTACCATCCAGATAACACTGATAATGACAAGCTCACTGATTCTTCTTCCGTTCATAAACCTTCTTTAATAAACCTATAAACAATGCATCATGCATGTTGCAACTAATATTCAGCCTCGCTAGAATTCGACTCGTCAGTCTATAGTACTGACGAACTACATAAGTCTGACACAGTGGAGTTTACTGAGTCAACTTTTGTTTTTGAAGGAAGTTAGAGATTAGAGTAGAGGAATATCGAATGACAACAACAACTAAGTTCATTTGGGCAAGCCTTGCGGTGCTTGCAGTCTTCGCCATATTTTCAGTTTTGATGGCGTCAGGCACTTTAGAATTTTTAACCGGCGGACACTACTGGAC
>JBCCSO010000154.1:0-8957 GCA_039199965.1 Chloroflexota bacterium
AAGAGCCCACGGCTGAACCAACGGAACAACCAACTGAAACTCCAACAGTTGAACCAACTGCCACATTGGAAAGTACCCCAACCTCTACCCCAACAGAGGAGGCTACGGCAACAGCTGCAGCCACAAGTACGCCCACAGCCGAACCTACCGAAACCCCCGCGCCAACAGATGATGCAAACCAAGACTTACCCCCAACGGCTGAACCAACACCGGTTGACGACCCAACACCGGTTGACGAACCCGCAGAAACCCCTACGGCCGAACCCACCGCAACATCAGCAGCAGTGGGTCCTGTGCCAACCTATGACCCAGCGTGCACAAACTTCCTAAACTACTTGGAAGATGTCACTATTCCAGACTATGCTCAAATCACACCCGGTGAAGAGTTTGTCAAAACGTGGCGAGTCGAAAATAGAGGCAGTTGCCCGATCACGTCTGAATTTGTGCTGTTTACGTTTGGTGACCCAGAAGTGGAGTTTGTTCGTGCAGAGCCCATCGAAACGATTGAAGCAGGAGGCAGTGGCCTTTTAACCGTTGTGCTGCGGGCTCCTGAAGCGGCAGGCACTTACGAAACAAGCGCACGCTTGCGAACACCAGACGGAACGGAGTTTGGATCGCTGTTCACCATCTTTATTGTGCCTTAGGGGCTTTGAAAACGGCCTTAATAAATTCTCACACATCGCTCAGCGTGATTCGAGTATACTTAAATCATGGATACAAATGAGATTCGCGATTTCAGTGGCCCCTTTACGGAAGAAACGCTTGAGATTCTTGGGTCGTTCTTAACCAATCTGCCAGAGAAAGTTCGGCTAGTGGTTCACGCTAGCGTTCAAAATAGCTGTACAGAGGAAAACACGGCCGATCTTTGCCAAGTACTGGCCGAAAACTTTGATATGATTGAATATCGTAATCGGCCGCGAATTGCTGATTTTCCTCACCACCCTATTGTTGCTGTCAACGGCGTTGACGATAATGGTAAAGATATCGACTTTCGTATTCGGTTCTTCGGTCATCCTGCATGGTATCAAATCAACTCTCTCATTGGGGCGATTCAGGCAGTTTCATTTAAAGGGTCGACACTCAATGCTAAAACTCGCATTCAATTAAGCCGTCTCACCAAAGAAGTCTCAATTGAAACCTTTACAACACCAGAAAACGAAGGTGGCGTTCCTATGGCAACACTCGCCTGCAACTTTGCCGCTGTTAATCCTCATATTCGCACATCCATTTGCATGATTAATGACTTTCCAGATCTTGTGCCACAGTACTCGATTTACTCCGTTCCGCACACAATCATCAATCAAAAACACCATTTAGAAGGATTGTACGATGAAGATCAACTGCTAAAGTTAATAGCGAGAGCTCTTAAAAATTGATAAAACTTATTGAAAGTTATTAACTCTAACTAAAAACTGGGATGCATCCTGCTGAATTAAACAAAAAAGCGTAACTATTAAAGCTTACAGAAAGATTGAATTTTTTTAGGTATTGATCTATAAGATAACCTAGCCTATCATTTTCCTAGGTAAGAAGTTGCTTGTCTTTGGGGAGGGACTCAAACGCTATAGGGGAACAATGGCAAGCAGCTCATTCATATCTACAGTCAGGCGATAATAGAAGTAGCATGCCACCTGGCACTTGTGTCAACCATCTTTCCCGCAAATACAGGAAAGATGGTTCTTGTTTCTTGTATCTACACACAATTTGAAAAGCTGTTTTTGATATAGCGATGAATATTGAACTCAGGCCGGTAAGTGAGCAGCCCACTCATTCCCAATGCAGTCTGTCGTCTATTTCTAACAAAGACAAACTGCATGAGTTTTTGCTCAACCACGCAGACTTCCAACTAAAAAAGATTGGGCCAATGGCCCTTTGGATTGGAACTATCTTTTTGATCCCGCTTAATATAAGGCGAATAAGCGATGGCGATTGGCTTGGTATAACCCTATCAATTGTCAGCCTGTGTTTAGGCTGGTTTATTGTTAAATCAACACGACTGTCGAGTCATGCGCGGATTGGTATATTTATTTGCGTTTGTTTTTTAGTGGGAGCAGCAAACCTACTGACCCACGGGCTTATGGAAAACGGCCGCGTAATGCTTTTTTATGCTTGCATAGGAGTTACATCCCTTAATAGCAGGCGATATAGTTTACTTATGCTGTTAGCCAGCAGTACAGCCATATTTACGACAGGTATACTGCTTCAACGCGGGTTGCTTGCCTCCTCGCTTGTAACTGAGCACCCTGCTCTTTCACAGGGTGAGATCTTATCATTTACTCTTTATTTTGCTATTTTTGCAGGGGTATCACAGCTTTCGATTCATGAAATCTTCCGCAAGCTTATCTCAACTTGGGAACAGCAAAATAGCTCTCAGGTTGAATTAAGGCGCCAGAACAACCTCATCCAAACGCTGGCAGAGCAGCGAGCAATTGAACTGGAAGAACTCAAAAAGAGCAAACAGGAGCTTGATCACTATAAAAGTGATCTTGAGAAAATGGTTGCACAGCGGACAGTTGAGCTCAATATTGAGCGTGACCGGGCAAATGCAGCTAACAAAGCAAAAACCGCATTTATGACCAATATGAGCCATGAGCTAAGAACACCGCTCAACACAATCATTGGTTATAGTCAGCTACTGAATGAAGAAATCAATGAAATCGATACAGGAGAAAAAGATCTAGCTGATGACATCAGCAGGATTGAGAAATCAGGTCAGCATCTCTTAAACTTGATTAACACCCTGCTTGATATTTCAAAAATTGAAGCTGATAAGATGTTACCCAACGTTGCATCTGTTTCGCTGAATACGCTTCTAGAAGAAGTAGAAATTTACGCTCGGCCGTTAGCACACAAAAACCAAAATTATTTTAAGATCAATAGCTACATGGGAGCCGTGCAATTGCATACCGACGCACAAAAAGTGAAGCAGATTTTGCTCAATCTAATTGGTAATGCGTTCAAATTTACTAGGGGTGGAGAAGTAAAATTAGAAATTTCTTCCTTTCAGTTTGAGCATAGGGCAGGCATTAAGTTTGACGTTGTTGACAATGGACCGGGCATTTCAGCAGACTTTTTAAATGCACTGTTTGAGCCATTTTCTCAGGAGCACTTTTCACTAGCACGTACAACAACGGGTAGCGGTCTTGGCTTGGCCATCTCAAAAGGATACGCTCAGTTGCTGGGTGGTAACATTGTCGTTGAAAGCGATGCAGGTAAAGGCTCAACATTTAGCCTAATCCTGCCATTAAATTTTGAAGACTAACCAGATTCAATAAAGCAATAAAAGCCTATTTCTTGGACGCATCCTTCATGCGGGCATCAGGGGTTGGCGAGCCGGAGAGCTGTGCCACGATGCGGCGCTGAGCTTGGCGAAAACGCATACGATATTTGTAAAAACCATAGCGAATGCGGGCCACCCCCGGATTGTTGTTGTATTCAGGGCCAGCATCCCATCGGATAAGCGTTGCGGCCCATGTCAGGCCCCCACCAAACCCTACAAAAATCACGTTATCGTTGGGCTTGAGCTTCCCAGCATTAACTGCTTCACATAACGCAATGGGGATTGACGCGGCCGAGGTGTTGCCTGCATGATGCACATTGACAAAAAATTTGTCGGGGCTTATTCCCAGCTTTTTGGCAGCAGATTCGATAATGCGCGTATTTGCCTGATGGGGAACAATGAGGCTGACATCATCAATCGTCATGCCCGCTTGATCCAGAACTTTCTTAATAATGTCAGGTACGACCTTTGTCGCAAAGCGAAACACCTGACGACCTTCCATATCAATCACATTCCGATTCTCACCCTTTTTAGGCCCAGAACCGTTCAGGAATGGAACAGGATTTTCATAAACGGCCGGAAGGCTCAATACATTGCCTCCTGATCCATCTGATTTAAGCATGCTGGCCAACACACCGCCCGGTATATTGCTCCCCTGCACCACAACAGCACCCGCACCATCCCCGAACAAAATGCAGGTACCCCGATCATCCCAATCGAGAACGCGGGACATTTTCTCAGCTCCGATCACAACCGCTGTCTTAATTCCTCCAGCCCTGATCGCTTGAGTTGCCATGTCTAAGCCATAAACAAAGCCAGAACAAGCGGCGCTTAAATCAAACGCACCCGCCCCTTCCGCACCCAGTAAGGCCTGCACTTGGCTCGCTGTTGATGGAAACATGAAATCTGGGGTAGAGGTTGCCACGATAACGAGATCAACTTCAGACGGAGAAATATCCGCTACAGCAATAGCACGCGCAGCCGCCTCAAATGCCATCTGCGTGGTTGTTTCAGTTTCTACAATGTGGCGCGAGCTGATGCCTGTGCGCGTTTTGATCCATTCATGATTGGTATCAATAATTTCCGAAATATCATCATTAGAGATTTCTTTTGGTGGAAAGTAATGCCCCCAACCAATAACGTGCGCGTGTTTCATAGTTTAAAACTGCTCAAAATAATATTAAATGCGTTTAACCTTGCCCGCATTAATGGCAGTAACACACTTAGTACCGATGGGTTTCGCAATTTCTCCAATTTGTCAGCAAAACTCATATACATTATGGTTTGTGGCATGTAAGAATCATCCGAAGAATTTCGTCCAGATGACATCATGTCACGCTGGTTTATATTACTTTTTTCCGTTGGAATTTTCATTGTAGGGTGTTCACAAACTACGCCACAAGAATTCGGTGAATCTCGTGAATTTCAGGAGCTAGGCTTAATTGAACGGATTACATCCCCACCAATTGAAGTCAACATTCGGGATATTCCAGATGTAGACCGCAGCAGTGCGATTGTTCCCGCAGAAGATATCTACTTTGACACCTTTCAACGGTTTGATCGAATTGTTCCGCTCAGCGATGCAGATGAAGCACTTATTTTACGGCTCAGGGATGCCATCCCGCCGATTTACAATCCAAAATTTGAACCGCGTGAAGATGCAGACTGGCTAAGCCCAGAAGACCTTGTGCTAGGTTACGCACAAGATGATGTCGCTGTAGCCTATCCAATAAACATTCTAAATTGGCATGAAATCGTCTCACACGAAATCGATGGGGTGCCGATCTTAGCCACCTATTGACCCCCTTGCCGCAGCGGCGTCGTGTACGATCGCAGAATTAACCCAGATCAAGAGCCGGTGCTTTTTGGCAACACAAGCGCACTTTATGAGTCTGATATGGTGATGGTTGATCATGCAACTGGCAGCTATTGGATGCAATTTAGCGGCGAAGCACTTGTGGGGGAACTGGCTGGAACTCGTCTGACCGCGTTGCCATCTCAGACAACAACATGGGGGCTATGGCTTCAGCAGTATCCAAATTCGGCCGTTTTGTCTCGAGACACAGGCTTTGACCGAAACTACACCTACGACCCATTTACTGGCTTGGGTGAACGGTACAACGAAGGGGGAGATTTTCTTTTTCCCGTGTCAGAAAATGGGAATGACCCGCGTTTGGACCCCGGTGAAGTAGTATTGGGGGCTGAATTTTTAGATGGCGAGCAGTATGCTTGGCCAATAGAGCGGATAGGGGATGGGGTCATTAACGATCAAATAGGGCCGAACAAAGAAACGGCCGTTGCCGTTTTCAGTTTGGCAGAAGGGCCAACCGGTGCCGTCTATTTGGCAAAGGCAGATGGGCAAACCCTAACTTTTACTTTTTCTGATGGCACCTACATAGACGACCAAACCGGTTCAGAGTGGTCATTTTCTGGAGTTGCTCAAGCGGGTCCACTTGAAGGAGTAAAGCTTGAGCCTCTGCCAACGCGATCTTCATTTTGGTTTTCTTTGATCACCTCGTTTCCGGATCTAGTCTTTTACACTCCGTCAAATTAAACAAACGCATTTTTCCTGGCAAACCCCATCCAAATCTACTAGCATTTGAAGCATGCTTTTTGATGAAGTTACACTGCGCAAACTTGAGCAGCTTGCCCTAATCGCAGATAAGGTGCGAGCTGGGGTCATGAAGGGAGATCGTCGCTCAAGTAAAAGGGGTACCTCTATTGAATTTGCAGACTACCGGAACTATGTAAAAGGAGATGATCTGCGTCGTTTAGATTGGAATGTCTATGCCCGTTTGGAACGTCCGTTTATCAAGCTGCTTGAAGAAGAGGAAGATTTATCGGTTCACATTTTGGTAGATGGCAGCCTGAGTATGAACTGGCCCCTCAACGATTCAACCAACAAATTTGACTATGCGGTCAGGCTGGCTGGTGCGTTGGGTCATGTCGCATTGGCGGCTGGAGACCAGCTCACTATCTCTTTACTCCGCAGCGATGAAAATCGACAGTGGGGACCTTATCGCGGACAGCAAAACAGTTTACGCCTCTTCAACTTCCTCGAAAAATCAGCCGAAGCCGTAGGCATTACAGAACTAAATCTTTCACTAAGCGATTATGCAATGCGCGGCCGTCGCCCCGGGCTGCTGTTTGTTGTCACCGACCTCATGTCACCGGCCGGTTATCAGGATGGGCTGTCTGCGCTACAGGGGCGCGGTTACGAAGTCGGCATTATCCATTTGCTTAGCCCTGATGAAGTTGAGCCACCGCTTAACGGTGATTTCAAGCTCATCGACGCGGAGACAGGTGCCGAATCAGAAGTCACACTTGACGCCACCACTCTGCGGGAATACCGGGAGCGGGTAATAGGGTGGCAGGCCGAAATTGCAGGATATCTGGGCGGCCGGGGGGCTCACTACATTCCGGTCATCACCGATCAACCTTGGGACGAGTTAGTGCTGCAAACGCTACGTATGCGCGGCGTTTTGAAGTAACTCAGTACACATCATAATTGTTATGGGAAGCCAGAGCCTTTTGTCTGTATGCAAGTCAGGGCAAAGTGCGCAGAATTAACTTTTTGCTGAGCATGACCTTGGAGAATATTTTGGACGTTTTGTTAGCTCTCCTACCAGCCGCGAGTTACGCTTTTGTGAGCTCTATTACACCGGGCCCAAACAATATCTTACTGACCGCTTCAGGTATTTCATTTGGCTTTAAACGAACCATCCCACATATGTTGGGTATTCCGTTTGGTTTTGCCATTTTGCTAACGCTGTGCGCCGTTGGCATTGGGGCTCTATTGGTGACTGTGCCTGCGGCCGAAATCGGGCTCAAAATCTTCGGAACCTGCTACATGCTTTATTTGGCATGGATGCTGCGCAACAACGCCATCGCCAAGCAGGATGAGACAACGGGCGAAACGGCCGCCAATCCTATGACTTTTTGGCAGGCCGCTATGTTCCAGTTTGCCAATCCCAAAGCATGGGTATTTGCTCTGACAGGTGCCTCCGCCTTTCTGCCTGACTATCCTTCTGTGGCACTCTCCATAATTGCACTTGTTTTGCTCTTTTGTGCCGTCATGTCACCGGCCGTCGTGATTTGGACTGCACTGGGGTCAACAATCAAGCAGTTTTTGCGTAACAAGCTTGTTGAGCGGATATTTAGTGTGTTAATGGTACTTTTGACAATTTATGCCGCTATTGCCATTTGGTTTCCGCTTGAATCTTGAACGGGCCCTTTTCTTAGATCATTGAAAATTTTTGAAGTAATAAAAGATGGCTATCTGATTTCAACCAAGCGCAACAAAATTGACGTTTCGAGAATGCGAGACTTCATCGCAGTAACCTATTGGTCTTTAAAGTAATTATGCATATCAACTACAACGGAAAAAAATTCACATCTGTCAGCAATTCAGGCTCTGGTGAGGTTGATAACAACACCGTTTTTAACTATCAGCAGAATGACAATGTGCTGTGGGCAACTTATTCCGGTGGTGCCATTAAATTTGGCACCTTGACCGGCCTTATTGCTGAAGATGGATCGCTTGATTTCAGATACAGTCATGTGAATACGGATGACATCATCATGACGGGCCGCTGCCTGTCTACACCAGAGATTTTGCCTGACGGTCGCATTCGACTGCATGAACAATGGCAGTGGACCAGCGGTGATCTTTCAGCCGGAGAGTCCATTGTTGAGGAAATGAGTGCATGAGCGAAACGCATAAACTCTATCGAGAAAATCCGTACCAGATTTCATGCAAGGCTGAAGTTGTTGAAGTGATGGGGAACATCATTCGACTAGACAAGACGGTTTTCTATGGTGAAGCAGGTGGTCAAATTGGGGATACCGGCCGGATCAATAACCTGACCATTACCGATGCTCAACACAGCGTCGGCCGGATGCTGCTGCGTCAGGATGCCCCCATGATTCAAGTGCGGACCAAAATCAACCATATCACTGAAAATACGCTAGCCTTTGCTGTAGGTGATTCAGTCAAGGTTGAAATCGACTGGGAACGCCGCTATAAAATCATGCGTATGCATTCGGCCGGACATTTGGTTTTTTACTATGCCCTAAAATTATTTGGTCCTGACGGAGACGGCACGCTGCGAGGCAATTTAAAGGGATGCAGGCTGGGGGATGACAACGGCCGTTTCGACTTCCCATCAACCGCAAAGCTATCGGCCGATGATATTCAGCGCATTCAAGACATAAGCAACGAAATAATTGCTAAAAACTTAGACATTGCGGCCGAACCGGATGCAGAGGAGCCCGATTTACGCTGGTGGACCTGTGGTGAGATCGGTATGTACTGCGGCGGTACACACGTGCGCAACACTAGAGAAATTGGTGAAATTTTGGTCAAACGGCGTGCAAAGGGGAAGGGGCTAGAGCGCGTCTACCTTGAACTCAACGGATAGTGTAACACTAGATCCGTGGTTTATATTTGGGCGAAAGCCATCAAACGATTTGAATTAAATTCAGTAGAAAGCAGGCTTTCACTCAAGCCAACTGCTTTTTTCACTCAAACAAAATCAACTTAGGCCATTTTCAAAAAATAACTATTCGAAAAAGAATTTTGGAAATGGCTGTGGGGCGATTTTAGAACCTCCAAACCGGATGATTTAAATTTGCAAATCGCCTTGCTTTTTGATGTTGGCCTAGATCTACCCCTCTT
>JBCCSO010000155.1:0-8954 GCA_039199965.1 Chloroflexota bacterium
ACCTCTGGGGCCACTTGATCAAACGCGGGCGAGTTGAGCCCAAACGCACGGGCCAGTTGGACCATATTGACGGTTTGAATATCAGTGGGATTGAGCAAAATTTGATCAACGGTCTCTTGCAGTAGCCACGGTCCCCAATCTTCTCGCCCCAAGCTGCCAATGCGGGCAGCAGCTGCGTCGATGTCTTGTTCAATGGCGTAGGCATCAGCTATCAGCTGCAAATGGTCGTCCTGTAGCGTTGGTTCTAAATCGGCCGGGGCCACATCGATCAGTTCCACCGGCAGCACCACCCATCCCAAATAAAAACCGACAGCAAGGCCCAGCACAAGCCCCAAAAAAGATATGATAAAAGATCGTCGCATATAGTTCTAATTCTAACTCAATTGCGTTTTTGCCTGAAAAATCGCTAAAATTCTGCCCATGAAACATTCAAAAACGCTGATTGATCTGAGCCACGTTATCGACGATCAAACTATCACCTACAAGGGGCTGCCTGCGCCGATTATGTGTGATTTTTTGAGCCGAGAAGATTCCAAAGGGCATTACGCAGAAGGGACTGAGTTCCAGATTGGTAAAATCGAAATGGTGGGCAACACAGGTACCTACATTGACTCTCCGTTTCATCGGTATGTGGATGGGAATGATTTATCAGAGTTGCCGCTTGAGTCCGTTGCAGAGCTTGAAGGCGTATTGGTGAATGCTGTTGGTCAGCAAGCCATCGGCCCAGAATTTTTTGTGGATGTGGATGTGCGGGGCAAAGCGGTGTTGGTGCACACCGGTTGGTCGCAACATTGGGGAACGGACCAGTATTTTGAAGGGCATTCGTTTTTGACACAGGCCGCGGCCGAATATCTGCGTGATCACGGAGCGGTGCTGGTTGGAATAGACTCACTCAATATTGACGATGTGTCAGGCGGAGAGCGGCCGGTTCACACCATTTTGCTGGAGGCTGATATTCCGATTGTGGAGCATTTATGCAATTTGGATCAGATTGGTGAACGGCCGTTCACGTTTAGTGCGGTGCCAGCCAAAGTTAAACAGTTTGGTACCTTTCCGGTCAGGGCATACGCGGGCGTTAAAGAATAGTCTTTAAATTAAAAAAGCATCCCTAAACCGCTCAATTGAATTGCCATCTCTCTTAGGCTGTCTGCCAGTTCATCTGGAGCTTCCTTTTTTCCGCCTTTGATCCAGTGTGCCAAGATATGAACTGCCACGCTTGACCGAATTACTGGCCCATATTTTAAATATTCAGAAGGTAAATCAGAGAGACTAGATTTTGGCGTTGCTTGCTCAAGTTTTGCCTGCAATGCTTTCTGCAAAATATCGATCTGATTGGCAGCAATGAGCAGTTCAACAATACTCGAATGCAGATAGAAGAACCGCAGAACCGGTTTTAAAACAGACACGGTAGAACTGCCGGTTTGAGAAAGCCTATATTCAGCTACATAAATCACCAATTGCTCTACAACTTGGTCCGCTCGCCAGCGGAGTACATCTTCCAACATGTCGAAATTGCGGTAGAAAGTTGCCCGGCCGATTTGTGCTTCCTCAACGACCTGACTGACCTTAATTGATCCAAAAGATTGGTGGTCAATTAGCTTGGTCAGTGCCTCATAAATCATTTCGGCCGACCTGATAGACCTCTGGTCGTTTTTGATGTGATACAAAATCGTCTCCCGTGTCTCATATATCCAAAATCGCTTGAATTCTAATTTTGATGAGCATATCATTTTCCAAAATAAGAGACAAATGACTCTTATTTTAGACTTTAGAAGCCTATTTTGCATATATTTAGAAATTTAAGGAAACAACTATGAAAAAGGAAATCAGCACACAAAATATCGTTATTGGTATTGTTGGACTTGTGATTGTGATCGCTATTATTGCTTACTTGGTCCTACAGAGCCTTGCAATCACATTCCCAACATCAGAGGAAGCTGGGATCAGCTTCTCAACAGTGTCTTCTGAGCGCCCTGCAGGTAGTACGTGTGTTAATCAGGCGGGTGAGGTTGAAGGCATTGCGAAAGAGATTCTTAGTACAGAAGATTTCGTTGTTGTGCTCGGATTTGGTGACAAGGCCATCTCAGATGAGGCGTGGACAGATTACGATCCAAGTTCACCATATCGCAAAAATATCAATCGGGACACGATGTTTATGGATCACTGCTTTTATCGTTCACCTGATGCATCTGTCAATTGCGAAGGCGCTTCGTGCGGTATCATGCGTGAGCATGACGGTTTTTCGTGGATGGAGTTGTCCAAAGTGGAATCTCAAGACTGTTTTTCAGATGAGAGTGCGGAGTGCGCTGCTGGTGGTGTTGATGAAGGGGCAATCTCTGTAACGGTCACCCGCAAGTGCCATCAAATTATTTTTGAAGATGAAATCTATGATTTGGTTGACCCTGCTGGTAACCGATATGTGATGCACGCCACGGCCGGTGATACACCAATTCTAGATCCCAGTCTGCCTGAGGGCTGGATGCTCAGCCGTGTTGATCTAGATGAACCGCTTGAGATACTGCCTTTTGGTGGTGGAAACAACTGTTTCCATAATGTAATGCGTGACAGCATCGGTCAGGGCTATCATCAGTATGAATTTGCGGAAGAAAAATATCCATAACTAGAATCCCCCAGATCGGCCGATTTGCATTTGGCCGATCTTTTTGATTTGTTTAATAACCAATCGCCTGTAACCTGTAAAGCGAATGGCGCCTTGAATTCAAGCCTTCATCCTCTTTTATGAGCCTACATCATGTCCCTTAAGTTTTTGACAACTCAAGAATTTCCTATAAACTCCCGAAATCGTTTTCGTAAACGATACACTAACCCTTTCTGAACTCTATATGTCAGTCACGATCGAGGACATTTCAAAGCAGTTAAAACTCTCTGTATCCACCGTTTCAAAAGCTTTGAACGGTTATAAAGACGTGTCATCCCGGACACGCGAGCTTGTGCTGGATACTGCAAAAGAGTTGGGGTATCACCCCAGTGCGGCTGCCCGGAACCTTCGCCGCCAGTGTACAGAAAAAATCGGATTTGTATTCAATAACTCGCTTATGTTCATCAGCGACTATTTCGCTGAGGTGATTGTGGGGGCAACTAAAGCGGCTGAAGCGGCCGGAAACAACATTGTTCTGTACACCAATGAAGGGGATTCGCCCGATAGCCTAATTCAATTGATTCGGGCAAAGGAAGTTGATGGTTTTGTTCTCGTTTGGAACCATGTTCCGGCTGATATTGTGGACCTGCTCCTTGAGGAGGGCATTCCGTTTGTGGTGCTTGGTCGGCGCATAGGACACCCTAAAGCGTCTTGGATTGCTCCTGATAATTACAGCGGAGCCTATCAGCTAATGGATCATCTCCATAGTTTGGGTCATCAACGCATTGGGTTTATGTCCCGGCCGTCCATGGGGCGCACGCACGAAGACCGTTTTAATGCTTATGTAGACTTTCTCACCAACGAGAATATTCCAATTGATCAGGATTTAATCGTCGAAACAAAAATTGAGCCTTTCAGTGGGTACAGAGCGGCTCACAAACTGCTTAACTTACAAAGTCCACCGTCCGCTATCTTTGCTTTTCATGACTATGTCGCGATTGATGCCCATCAGGCTATTATCGAGCGTGGTTTGAAAATTCCCGAGGATGTAGCTCTTGTTGGGTTTGATGGGCTGCGCGTATCTGAATTTACGTCGCCACCCATCACAACTGTGAGCCAGCCGCTGGCAACGATTGGGGAAGAGTCGATTCTAACACTGCTTGATCATATTGCGGACAGCACTCTTCCCCCCATACAGAAAACATTACCGGTTGAACTCATTATCAGACAATCAACGGCCGGATAATTGGTGTAATAAAAATTTATGTCTAAGACCAAAAAAGAAACCCCCACATCCCCAAACGGACATGTCTCAAACGACTTAACGCTGAACAGCCGTGGGAATTTAACCAATATTTTGACGCTTGATCACCAAGCAGAAAAACCGGCCATGAAAGGCTTTGATCCGCAGTTCCGTGACATTGTGGACTACATTATCAAGATCACCCATGAGATTTGGGAAGATCGCGGAATTGGCCGCTTGTATGAGTACTACGGCACCAACATGCGCATTCACACCTCTGATGGTGACATCATGGGGCGTGATTCGGTTATCGCGGGCAGCATTCAGGCTCTGGCCGCTTTCCCTGATCGTCGTCTGTACGGTGATGAAGTGATTTGGACCGGTAACGACGAAGATGGCTGGTTTTCAAGCCATCGGCTGACCCATGAAGGGCACAACTGGGGGGCAACCCAGTATGGTCCCGCCACCGGCCGGAAAGTGAGCTACCGGGCGATTGCTGATTGTGCGGTTAAGGATAATGTAATTTACGAAGAATGGTTGGTCCGTGATGAGCTGTCACTTGTGACTCAGCTAGGTTTTAACGGATTTGATTTGGCTAAAAAATTGGCAGCCAATTCCCCTAAGCCAAATCGTGAGTTGGTTATTCCTAGTGAAGCGGACCGGCTGCGCGGGCAGCGGCCGCCAGAGTCTCCTGCGCCATTTGATTCAGAGCATTTCAGCGTGGAGCAGTTGGTAAAAACCAGTATTCATGAGATCTGGAATTGGCGCTTGTTCAATAAAGTTGCCGATTACTACACTGAAAATTACATTTGTGAATCTGCATCTGACCGCCGACTGTACGGCCGGAACGCGTACCTCAACTACATCTTGTCGTTGATTTCTCCGTTCCCTGACTTAGCCGTGCAAATTGATCACCACTGCTCATTACAGCAGGATGAGCGAACCCATCGCGCCGCTACCCGCTGGACGATGCGCGGCACCCATGAAGGTCCGGGCATCTATGGTGCACCAACAGGAAAACAGATTCAGATTATGGGTGTTACCCATCACCTGATTGTTGACGGAAAATTTGTACAAGAATGGACTCTGTTTGATGAGTTAGTGCTACTCAAACAGATCGCTGTACCAGACTAATAACCAGATATTACCAAGCTTTTTTCAAGTTTAAACCTGCTCAGTTTGTTCTGACAGTTTATCAAAGTTACTTTCATCCCTAGTTTTCAAAGGAGAAGAAATGAAAAGTAGATTTTCTATTATGTTCGTTGGGCTTCTGGCCCTGTTGGCAGTGCTCGTAGCATGCCAGCCTCAAGTTGTCACCGAAACGGTTGAAGTCGAAGTTACGCGCGTTGTAACCGAAACTGAAACAGTTATCGAAGAGGTTGAGGTCGTCAAAGAAGTAGAAGTTGAGAAAGAAGTTGAAGTTATCAAAGAAGTAGAAGTTGAGACTGTTGTTGAAGTAATTGTTGACCCAACTGCTTGTAACATGGCAGCTCCTGCGGCTGATACTGAACTCAATGTAATTGGCTGGTCTTTCCCTATCACAGACTACTATGCTGAGGAGTTGGAAAAATGTAACGAAGTTGAGAATATGAACATCAACGTTCAGTTACTTGACTCTACATCAGCTAAAGAGCAGGTTAATCTTGCCTTGTCAGGTGGTGGCGACTCTCCATACGACATCGTACACGGTGCAAATGGCGACATTTCTACTTGGGCCGCTGAAGGTTGGATGCTTCCTCTCAATGACCTCATCGAAAAATACGGCGAAGAGTATGGTCTTGATGATATCCCAGCAACTGCTTGGGAAGGTGGAACCATCGATGGTCAAATTTATGGTGTGCCCATTGTGGCAAATACCCTGCACATGATTTACCGTGCTGACCTGTTCGAAGAATTAGGTGTTGAGATTCCAGACACATATGATGAAGTAATTGAAGTTTGCAATACCATCGGTGTTGATAACCCTGACTACGATGCTGCTTTCACAATCAACTTGTCAGCGGGCTGGGCTTGGGAAATTGAATTCTTCCAAATGCAACGTGCGTTTGGCGGTAAATTCCTAGATGCAGACAACAACCCGACCTTCAACGATCAAACCGGTATTGACGCTGTTAACATGATGATTGCAGTAGCAGATGCATGCATGGGTTCTGATGGATACACTTTCAGCTTGAATGATCAAGAAGTTGCGCTTCAGTTAGGCACTTTGCCAGCGACTAACATGTGGGCCTCACGCGCGGCTAACATGAGTGACCCAGATCGTACTGACTTAACTGATGTAATCGCATTTGCCCCAGCTCCACGCGCAACCGCTGATGGTCCACGTGCTGGTTCAGCTTGGAATGACTTCTACATGATTCCAGCAACTACTACCAATGATCCAGAAACCATCTTTTTGGCGATTATGGAAGCTACTGACGCACGTAGCCAGTTAGACGGCTCTCGCTTTGGTCCAGTTACTCGCGTATCTGCCTTGGAAAATGGTAAGGGTGGCGCATACTTCCCGGCTATGGGTCAAACCATCGCTGAAGGTATTGGCATCTATGAAATCAACCCAGCAGTTGGTATCGTCCGTGCAAAACTTTCTGAGTTCTTACCATTGGTTGGAACCGGTGAGTTGACCGCTGAAGAAGCACTCAACGCGGCAGCTGAAGCGTATATCGAAGAAGCAACCGCTCAAGGTTTTATCGATGGATAATGTCTGTTTGGCCAGCCTGTTGGTTGGTTAGATAGTGGGGTGGTTGGTGAGTACGTAAGCAATACGTTGCTACCCAACCACCCTTTAAGCCAACAAATTAACAAACTAATCCTATGAAGCGTAGTACTTTTTTTCAATTTGCCGCTCCAAGCATTTTCTTAATGACTTTGCTGATGGTAATTCCCTTGATCATGGCCATATGGTTGGGCATGAACTTTATTACCTTCCGAAACATTACTGAGCCGGAATTTGTCGGACTTCAGAACTACATTGACGTTTTAACTGATAGCAGATTTTGGTCGGCCGCTCGCTTCACTACAATTTACACCGCAATCGTTGTGCCATCCCGCATGGTCTTGGGACTAGCTGTTGCCCTCATGCTAGACCAAGTTTCCAAGGCAATTCGAGGGGTTTACCTATCATTTTTCCTACTACCATTTATTATTGTTCCTATCGTCGGGACTCTGATGTTTAAACAGCTTTTTGAAGCTTCAGGGTTGATTACTTGGGCCTATCGCGTCATTTTTGAAACCCGACTCCCCTACAACGAAGGCACGGTAAAAACACTGATCATGTTGCACGGCATTTGGTATGTTACACCTTTCGCGTTGGTGACATATTTTGCGGGGCTACAAACATTGCCCAGTGATCTTTTAGAAGCAGCGTCTATAGATGGGGCCAATTGGTGGCAGAAGATCCGGGGTATTGTGTTACCACATCTCCGCTCTTTAACGATCTTAATTCTGCTGATTTCAATCATGGATTCATACCGAATCTTTGACAGTATTTTTGTGTTAACCAACAACTTAAATCCGGTATTTAAGGCAGATACATTAATGACCTACAACTTTTCAACGGCCACCCAGTTCCAGCGTTTGGGCAAGGGTAACGCGATGGCGGTAATAACCGTGATCGGGATTATGATTGTACTGATTCCTAATTTGATTCAGTCCTATCGCGAGCAGATCGAGGAGCGTTAAACCGATGGAAAAGACAAGAAATCCAATTGCAAAAGTGGGTATACACCTCTTCTTAATCATTTTTACCATCTACAGCATTTTGCCGTTTTATTGGACGACAATGCAGTCGTTTAAAACGCTGAAAGATGCAAACTCGAGGACGCCTAAATTTCTCTTTACCCCGACTTGGGAGAATTACCAAGAGCTTTGGCTTAAAAGCGTGCCTGAAAACGGGTACATGATTATGTTTTTTATTCTGCTGGCGGTTGTGCTGCTAATTTGCATGGCGTTATTTGCAGAACAATTCCCATGGCCAAACTGGGTTACGGTGGGTGCTGTATTGCTGGGCTTTGCCAGTATTTTATGGGGTATTCCAGAAGTCGTGGATACGGCCGAATTTTATGACTACTTTGTTAATACGATTATCGTAACAGTTGGCACTGTGGTGGTGTCTATCACGATTGGCTGTTTGGCAGGGTATTCGCTTGCAAGGTATTCAGGCTATGCGGCCGTTGTCATTTTGATTGCTGCGCTAGGTTTCCGCGCACTCCCACGGTTGACATTTATTTTGCCATACTACCAGATTGGTAACGCGCTAAATTTGCTTGACACTCGCTTCTTGGTCATTTTGACCCTTGTAGCGGTTAACCAGCCGTTCACGATTTGGATGCTACGCAGCTTCTTTATGGATATTCCAAAAGAGCTGGAAGAGTCAGCCATGGTAGACGGTGCAAATCGATTAATGGCATTTCGCAAGGTGATTATCCCGATCATGTGGCCGGGAATCATTTCAACCGCACTGTTCTCGCTGCTGTTGGCATACAACGAGTTCTTACTGGTTCGTATTCTGACACAGACGAACTGGACGCTACCCGTTGCCATTTCTCGCTACACCGGTGGTGAAGATCCACGCCACTTGACACTGGCAGCCGCTGCGGCCGTGTCGGCGACCATCCCTATCGTAATTGTGATCTTGTTCTTCCAGAAGAACTTGGTCAAAGGCCTCGCGGCCGGAGCCGTTAAGGGCTAAAGCCCAAATATTTAGTAGTAAGTAAAAAGTGACAAGTGTGAAGCGTTTTGCGTGTTTCATGCTTGTCACTTTTTACTTTCCACTTTCAACTTCTCACTCATAGATATGTCCGCAGAAAAAAACAAACAACTTGTAGATGATATGTATTCGGGCCTGAATGAAAATGTTTTGGGACTGATGCAAAAATATTGGAAGGAAGACATGGTCTGGGAAGGACCGGCCGGAATCGGCACGATGAATGGAATCGACCAATTCGAAAATGACTATCGTGATCCCTTTATCAAAGCATTCCCCGACAAGCATGCAACTGACATTGTGCGCATTGCAGAAGGGGACGAATGGGTCGCTGGAACCGGCTATCAGGACACCACCTTTGCTGAAGATTGGCTGGGTATCAAAGCTTCTGGTGAAAAGATCCGCATGCG
>JBCCSO010000156.1:0-8914 GCA_039199965.1 Chloroflexota bacterium
CACATGGTTGGTACATGAATAGTGAAATAGGTATTTACCCAATTTTAGAAAGTTATTTTGGTATATATCCTTGGGACTTGACCGTTGGAAAGTGTTCCTTAAATGAGATGATTCTCAGTGGAGAACCTTCTAAGTACGCTAGATTTTTAAATGATTTCACTGAAGAAGAAGTATCTCAACTGGGAATAATTAATTTAATCAAATATGCAGGACGATTGGGTGAGTTGAAAAAAAGCTAACCTATTACTCAAGCTGGTGGTATTGATGCTGATAAAGATTTTACATTAGTTTCTGTGAATATTGAAGCTAATAGAGCTAGCAATAATCTCAAATATCCTAGAACAATTTTTGACAGAGAGTTAAATATGCTTGAATCTCAAGGATACAAGCAGAAGAGAAATAAAATGAAAAAGAAAAAAATAAAATGTGGATAGAATACTAAATGCTTTTTTTGATTTTTTAAAAGATGAGGTTAGTCTAGAAATTAGATTAAAAGAATTTAAAGATGATTCTAAGTTAAGACAAGAAATTCGGGGTATAGATAAGCTAAGATCATTTTTAAATGATGAATCGGCAAATGACAGATTATTGAATTTAAGTTGGAATTTATCATTGAGAGCTATAAATGAGCAAGATAGGACTTACTTAGATGATGCTATTTTATTGTTATCGATAGAAAATTTTGAAATTGACTACAGAGATTCATTAGTTGGTTTAGCTGTAATCAACTTTGCATGTGAACAACTAAATATAGAGTTATCGGAAGTTATCTATAGAGTAAAAGAATATTCGACTCCTAAAGCTATTGAGTACTATATCAATTTTTTAAATAGAACAAAAGTGGAAAAATCATTAAATGTAATGGGGCTAAGATCTATAAAAAAAGAAAATGAGGTTTTTATAGAACAACTACCCCCTCTTAAAATGAAAAGATAATCCATTCAACAAAGTTGAAGCCCAAGCTCAGGCACAGGAAATACATACAAAGTTTTTCAGCAAACTATTGATTGGAATTATGTTGACCCCGATTCTGGATTAAATAATTTAGATTTAGCTTCATCAGGAAGGGCTCCAAAAGGAGTTGACGGAAATTCTATTAATTTACATCACTTCAAGCAAAAAGGGCATGGGCCTTTATTTGAAGTAACTAATTCCGTTCACAAAAAATATGATAGGATAAATGCATTACATCCACACAAAGTTGACGGAAGTGGTAAGAATCCGTATGATCCAGTAAATAGACCTCAATTTGATAAAGATAGAAAGGCGTATTGGAAAGACAGGGCAAAAACGGAAAAAGCTAAAAGGTCTGAAGCCGCAAAATCGAAAAAACCAAAAATTAAGTGCAAATAAATTTAGATAAATTATGCTTTCTGAAAAAGTAATAAAATTTTTAGAAACTGATGAAGACACTATCAAGTTATCTGAGTCTACAGTATCTAAATATTTAAATGTTTTAAATAAATACGCTTTAAAGAGTGACTCAGTAGTTGAGCTAATGTCTAAGTACTTAGGAGAATTTTACGGTAAAGAAGGTCATATTTTGAATTTAGCGCAAGATTTATCGAAATATGAAGAAAGTGCAACTTATCATTTGAGAAATCATGATAATATTTCGGAAAAATATTTCTCTTTGTTTGATACAGAAACCGAAGATTATTTATTGTACAACAAAGAAGACGATAGTGTGAAATTAATTGAAGCCCCGAATATGAAAGAGTTATCCAATGATGATTACCAAGATAGGAAATGGAACAGTTTCAATGCATTTTTAGAGGAGTTTTTTGATTTGAATTAAAAAGAAGTGAGAGGTTGCTTCGGTAAGGGCGTACTTCTGCCGTCCAGCCCCTTGGGACGGTCAGTCATTTCCATACGCGGTATTCATATCAACCTCCCAGGTGCGAGTTTGTAGCTTGTACCAAATCCCTCAACTACTGCAAGGTACTGTAAGAAAAACCAAACATATTGATATAATTTTTTAAAGATTTACTGATTAATTTGATACTACCGAACAGAGGACTTCAGGTGATTGCTCACACGGAAGTTCATCTAGTGCAGCCTCTTCAATGGAGGCTGTTTCTTTGTTGGTTCCTTCCCAACCTCCATTTCTCGAACAGAGGAGCTTAGGCTCATGATCCTCAAGCTGGTACGAGCTACAAGCTCGCACCAGCTTGAGGATTTTTTTCGTCCCCCGGCCCGCCGGCAAGGAGTGACTTCTGTGAAGTTGCTATGAAAGCAACAAAACATATTAAAGCGTAGATCAACCTACGCTTAGATAGGGGGAATATGAACAGGTAGACAAAGAGACGTTAAAAAGACTCAAAGAGATACAAAAAATGACTCCTGAGAACAAGAGTCATGTATTTGCTCTGCTTGATGCTTTTATCAAACAGACTAAATTGCAAGGTATATTGTAAATGGAAAAGCCACCCCTAAGGATGGCTTCGCATTAAATTAATTCGTCTTTATATTCTGGAAATCTTTCTTTTAAAGATTTATATAGGGAAGTTCGTTATTATAATTCATGTTCTCCAGATAGATTATTAGTCAAAAGTGTAATAAGCTACTCAATTACATCTTGTAACATAAAACTTATCCATTTGACACCATTAAACTTTATTCCGCTATCAACTAATCCTGATAGTTCAAAGTTTTCTACTTTAAAAGAAGTTGGTATATCAATCATCCAAGAAGTTGAAAACAAAATCACTTTACTGAACACCTCAATAATAATTTTAGAAGATTCCTGTTCTTCTAGTTTCTGCTTAAACTCTAATTCATACAAGGAGTTATCTTTCCAATAAGCCTTACAAGATACCAATTCACAATTTTTCAGTTCTCTGAATATAGAATTCCTGATTACCTTAGCCTTTTCTGAGTCATTAGTGTTTACAAAAACTCGCCAATATAATTCTCTCATTTTAGTGGGTAACTTTTCCATCCAAAGAAATATTTAAATGTTTACCATCAGGTGATAAATGACCTAATTGGTTTTTACCCGTTTTTGAAAGCTGAACATCCCACTCAAAAGCTTGCCCTTCCGTTCTTGAAGGGCCTTTTTTCCATACATTCCCAAATTTATCAACGTATCCCCCATTCTGCTTGAGTAATTTCCCATTTTTAACATCAGCAGCACGTGGAACAAATCGTATTTTACCCGTATTAGGCAATTGAGCTCCTTTAATAAGTGATTTAGAACTAGTCACCGCCTTAGCGGCTTTTGTACATTCCAACCCAAACGGATCAATTTGAGTATTAGAATCACTCACATACGCATACAGATTAGGGTTATTCCCCTCCAGCCCAATCGGGTCTTGAGATATATATGTCCCTGTCTCCGGGTTATAATATCTAAATCGGTTATAGGCTAGCCCTGTCTCTTCGTCGTAATACTGCCCTTGCCAGGTGAACGGGCAAAATATGTTATCTCCAATCCTCGGGTTACCGTAGATATCTAACTCCCTCTCCCAGACCTGGTTCCCGTCGCTGTCAAATGCCAGGACAGGGGTGCCGAGAAACTCGCTTGCTTTCGTGCTTGTTTTACTGTGCTTCTTTGAGGTCAGTGTTTTTCCAACACTATTTATTACCGCATCACTTACACCCGCTGCGCTCCCTGCGGTCAGACAAAGCAAAATAATTGCTGCCGGCAGGATGCCTCTAACTAGTGGAGATAAATATGTGCGCTTCGATAATTTCACGCTCATAAACTTACAGGGAAAGATTAACGATTGGAAATTTGAGAGGGCAAAAAAGTGGCGTATGAATAGCCAACCAAAAGCGAGGTGCCAGTAGCGACGAGCGACGAGCGATTAGCGATTGATAATATGGGTGTAAATCTGGGTGCTGTTGAGGGAGGAGTGTCCGAGGAATTTAGCGATGTTTTCCAGGCGCATGCCGTTTTCGAGCAGATGGGTGGCGATGCTGTGGCGCAGGGGATGAAAGGAGAGTTTTTTGACTTGTATCTGGGGGTCTTGGGTGAGTTGTTGGAGTGTTTTCAGTGAGCAACCCAGCGTCTTGGAACTTTGCAAAAAGAGTCGGTGGTGGTGGACCTTCTGCAAGTGGCGGAAGTTGAATACATACTCTTGTAATCCTTTGTAGACGCCCTCACTCATGGGGATGAGGCGGTCTTTGTAGTTTTTGCCTTGTTTGACCAAGAGGGTGCGTCGGCTAAAATCCACCTCCTGCAAGGTGAGTTTAAATCCTTCGGCATAGCGCAGGCCACAGGCATAGAAGAGCACAAAAACAAGCTTCAATTCTGCGTGTCGTGCTGCTCGGCGGAGCTGTGGCAGGTGGGGAAAAGAGTCGGGGATTTGTGCTTGTAGTGTTTTGATTTCCTGCTGGGTAAAGGGAACCAGGTGATGGTGCCTTGCAGCGTGGTCTTTGGGCAGGCGGTAGTTGAGGGGTGCGGGGGTGGTGGCTCCATGTTGATGTAAAAACTCCAGTAACTTATCGATGGCGAGGAAATAAGCGTTGAGCTGGGCAATGCCAAGCCCTCCGGGTTTGTTTTTGCAGGGTCGGGTTTGCAGGTAGTCAAAATACTGGTGAATAATTTGGGGGGTGATATGATGGATGTGCGGGTAGTTATGGGCTTGGAGCCACAGAAAAAAATCCCCCACCCCTGAGGTGAATCCTCGGACAATGGTCACCGAAAACCCCAGCACCTCCAAGTAATGTTGATAGGAGGAGTGAATCGCGGTGTAGTGTGTGTTCATGAGGGGAAGTGGTTAGGAGGATGAGCGAATAGCAATTAAAACGGGCTAAACGTTTTCATTTCCTCGGTGAGGCTTTCCAGATCGTTGGGTAAATAGGTCTCCGTACTGGTGAGGTGGCGGTGCCCTGCCAGGTATTGGGCTGGCGTAGTCCCTGTGTTTGGATCCAATAGGTAATGACAGAGGCGCGCAGTTGGTAGACATTGACAAAGTGGGGATTGGTTTCTTTTAATTGCCGGCTCAAAAACGTGAGTATGTCGCGGGTGTGTGGTTTTTGGAACAAGCCCCGGCTTTTGTTTTTGGGGGCGGCCATGAAAAGTTGCTCGGTGTCGCGCTGCTGATGGTAGGTGAGGATCGCAGGGCGTATGTGATGGAGGTATTGCATCATATGCCCCATTTGTGAGGCGTGTAGGGGGACGGTGCGTTCGTTGGTCGTCTTGCTTGCTTTGAGGTAAATCGTGGCGTTGACAAGATCGATGTCTTCTACCTGTAAGGCGTGCACCTCCCGACTACCGATGCCCTGAAAAGCCAATAACTGTACAATCACCTGGTTGCGCTGCTTGGCCAATAATCCGTCTTTGGTGCGGTACTGGTTGTGGGGGTGGTGTTCCCAACCTTTGACCCAAAGTTGCTCGTAATCGTCGCAGAGCTGTGTGAGTTCTTGGTGGGTGTAGATGTGGTAAAGGTGTTTTCTGTTTGCCCCTCTGATTTTGATAAAGGCGGTGGGGTTGGTGGCGATGAGCGATTGACTTTGCAGAAAAGCAAAATAATGTCTGAGGGCGATCAACGTATTTTTGAGGGTGACGTTTTGGAGTTGGCGTTCTTCTTTGAGAAAGGCGAGATACCCTAAGATATCTTTTTTGGTGCATCCGATGGGGTCTGTTTCCAGCCACTTTAAGAAAAGCACCACGCGTTCTTTGTTCTTTTTGCGGGTGGCGGCGGCCAGATTTTTAGCGAGCATGTAGTCCTGGAAGTCGGTCATGGGGTCGGGAGTGTTTGGGTGAGGTGTTTGAGGTTGGATGAGGTTGATCATTGAGTTGAAAATTTAATTTTTGTGTTGGGTGTCGTCCTACTGTTTTTGCGTGTAAAAAGTGTGTTTAGGCGTTCTGATCAGCGTTTTTGGCGTTGGTCACCCGTGGTTGGCTCACTGTCTTACTGGCGGCGACCTTGTCGCTTTTATCCTTTTTGGGATCTTGAGTTTTCTGTTCCTTTTTTTGAGGTGTTTTAGGGCTGTTTTTCTGTTTATATTAGCGGTAAATGAGGGTCAGATTGTCTTGCAGGGCTTTTTCGATGCGATGCTGTACGTCGGCGTGGTCGCCCAGGCTGGTGATTTTGTAGCTGTATCCTTCGCGGTGCTTGTTGCCACCGACGACTTTGATGTAGCCATACAGTTTAAGTTCCTGCAAATAGCGGTTGAGCGTTCGGGGGTGGATGGACTTGGCTAATCGGATGTCCAAAGCGGTAAATTGATCGGTCTTGGCGGCTTCTAAAAAGGGTTGCAACCAGCCGTAAAACCCGCGTGTGGTGGTGCTGAGTTCGTCGGCTCTTCGAAAAAGGGAGTGTTTGAGCAGGTCAAAGGCGAGTTTGATGTCGTCGGGGTGGGTCTCAATGAACAGCTCACCGTGTGCGTCGGGGTGGGGTGTGCGCTGGTGCTGGAAAAAGCCGGTGACTACCTCAATGAAGTTGAGCAACAGCAAAAGGGATTTTCTAGGGTGGGCAATGTCGGCTGGTAAGCTAATGAGCGGAGCATACGGGTTCACCACGTTAACCGCTTCGAGTGAAGCAATGAGGCATTTTAGTGTGCGTTGGGCCTGGCTCACCTGATCCACTGCAATCAATCCGGCTTTGACTTGCTTTTGGTAGTCCATCACCGCCACATCCTGTTGCTGGCTGTGGTTGAGATGGATCATGAGGAAAGGAAGGCTAAGGCTCTCGTAATTTTTGTCAGAATAGGCACAGGCGATCAGGCACAACCTGCCGGCAACTTCAAAGGTGGTGCTGTGCAACATGCCGTCCTTGTCTTTGGTGGCACGGGTTTTAATCAACTTTCCTTGTGTTTGCAGCGTGGCCAATGGCTGCAACATCTGCGTAGTCCACTCCAAATCCTCAATCATCAACGCTTTGCCGTCGATCTCTGAGGAAGGAAAGTAATAGAGGGCGTTGGCCGAAATTTGGGTATGAAAAGAGTACGAATCTAGCGGTAAGCATTCGGCCAGCTTCTGCAAAATGTAACTTTTGCCGATGCCACTTTTGGCTAAGCACAAGACTGAAAAAGGGTGGTAAAACTTATGAGAGGCCAAGGCCAAAAACAGAATCAATGCGTTGTCGTCTTCGCCAATGATGCCGGTGGTGTTGAGTAGTTTAATTACTTGAGTGATGAGGGTTTTGCTTTTGAGTAGCGACTTCGCTTGTTTTTGTTCGTCCTTGCTGATGGTGAAGGTGGTTTTTTGGGGTGCGGCCTGGTGCTGTTGAGCAAGTCGATATTCTTCGATTTTGAAGATAAAATCTTGCAAGGTTTTGGAGACATCAAGTAATTTGAGTGTCCACTTTTCGCAGAGTGAATGCAGGAGCTTATCTACCTGTGCGTCATGGTACAAATCAACTGTGGTGCGGTGCATGGGCTGGGCTGCGTGGCGAATGCGAAGGGTGCAAATGAGCCGTTCGTAGTGCTTGATATCTACGCCACCAAGTAAATCGATGGTGAGTAGATTGCTAGTATAGGTGATTAAATGAGGGTTGGATATTGTGAGCGTATTCATGGTATTGTACAATTACAGAAACAGCTAGTTTTTATAGAACTATTCCAATAATAATGCTATAAAACAGAGGGTCAAATAAAGGGCTAAATCATGGAATGATGCAACTTTGCGGGAGCCATTAAAAAAGGCAGAAACGCCCGATAGGGCGCAAAAAAGGGGGCAAAAAAAGCACCCCCTCGCAGGGATGCACCGGAGGTTGAGGGTTGGAAGAGGGCGGAGTGAGCGGTGTGTGTGAATAGAAATGATATAAGAAAAATGCAATTTATGAATGACAAGTAACGCAATGTATGACAAACAATATAAAACGTTATTTGATAAATAATTTTCACTGTTCCAGATCACCAAAAAGCCTAACTGAATGACTAGAAAAGCCTAAAACAGCCCAAAAACGCACAAAAATGAAGTCAAAAAGTCTTAAAACCGGTTGGTATTAAACTATTGGAGTTTGGAAATATTCTTAATGACGGAAAGTCAAGTAGAAAAAACCAAAATCACTTTCCCAAAAGTATTTAAAAACGTCCCGTAGGGAAGAAAAAAGGGGACAATAAGCGGCTGCGCCGCCCGACAGAGCCGGACAAATGATCCATTGACGGACAGATACAAGGAACCAGAGCCATTGCAACTCAAAAGACCTCACAAATCGCCCTTGTAGGGCGAAAAAAAGGGGGCAATTTCCGGCAGAGCCGGATAAAACGAACCATCGACGTACGGATACAATAAACCAAAGCTATTGCAACCCAAAAGACCTCACAAATCGCCCTTGAAGGGCGAAAAAAGGGCCAATTTCCGGCGGAGCCGGACAAATGATCCATTGACAGACAGATACAAAGAACTAGAGCCACACGCCTTAAAAGACCTTAAAAACGTCCCTACGGGACGAAAAAGGGGCAAAAGCGGCTGCGCCGCCCGGCGGAGCCGGAACAAATGAACCCATCTGCTGGTGCGAGCTTGTAGCTCGTACCAAAAAATGAAGAACCTGTAAATATGATAGCGTTTAGATCTTTTTAAGAAGATAATGATATAGCGTTGATTTACGTTAATTCAACATGTAATTCTTACAATTTGGAAAACAATAGGATGAAAATGGCGCGATGAAAGAGGTTAATTTTTTTAATGGAAGAACAAAGATGTGTGAAGGATACTTTTTTAAAATATTTTAAAAGCTTATGAACAAACAACCAAAATTTGGGAATATTGAAGATTTGCTCTCTGTATTAAAAAGTAAGCGCATGCTTAGTGTGTCTTCTGATGGAAGTAACATCACGTTTACATTTTCAGGCAACAAGTCGGACACCCGAAGTGAGATTGTGCTTAAAGAGGTATTTTATTCCTCGTTCAATCACTTTGAGGTAGAAAATATCGTTTCTTACATTCACATGAAGCATATAGGGCAACTTAGTGAAACATTTTTTACAGATTATCCGCATTTAGGTCAATACCGCGAAG
>JBCCSO010000157.1:0-8859 GCA_039199965.1 Chloroflexota bacterium
AAGCGCTTGAGACCGCCCCCAGCAGATTTACGTGGCGGGCCAGAAACCCGGCCCATGATGTGGTAATTGGGGGCAACCATCTGACCTTTGCCCCGTGCGGCGGGATGGTATATGCCAGTGATCTGGATCAAGGCCGACGGCAAGGAATGCTGGAAGACTATGAAAACCTGCTCAAGCTGACCCAAGTCTGCCCCCTGCTCCACTACGGCCCATGGGAGCAGGTGACACCCCACGATGTGCCAGTCAGCCAGCGTCATCTGGTTCGGCTAAGCCGCGGTATCCACCTAACTGACAAAATTTTGAGCGAAGCGGCCCACGGCCGCATTATCACGGCCGATAACATCAAAATGGCCGAAATTGTCTTTGGTGAAAGGTTTGACCCATCGCAAAATGGCACAAACCTTTCACCCGTCATTGGGGATGTGATCAACGTCAACAGCCCGCTCCGTTTTGATGACCGAATGCTGGGTGGCCTGATCACATACGCAAGGGCCGGACAGGTCACCTTCATTACCCCCTTCATTTTGGCCGGAGCCAACAGCCCTGTGACGATGGCGGCCGCCTTCGCCCAACAAAATGCGGAAGCCTTAGCGGGCGTTGTCCTCACGCAGCTAGTTCGCCCTGGTGCCCCCGTCATCTATGGTGGATTTACCACCAATACCGATCTTAAGAGCGGCAGCCCCAGCTTTGGCACCCCTGAAGGAGCGTGGGCCCTGCTCGTGGGCGGGCAGATGGCCCAGCACTACGGCCTCCCCTATCGTGGTTCAGGCAGTCTGACCAATGCCCCCACGGCCGACGCGCAGTCAGCTTACGAGTCCAACTGGAACATGTGGCCCTGCGTGCTAGCCCATACCCACCTCATGATGCACTCCGTTGGCTGGATGGAGTCCGGGCTAACTGCGTCTTTTGAAAAATTTGTAATCGATGCGGAAAACTTGGCCATGTTCAGTAAATTTTTAGAGGGATTTGATGTCAACGAGCAAACGCTCGCCCTAGACATGATCGCAGAGGTCGGTCCTGGGGGACATCACTTTGGCACATCGCACACGCAGGCCCGCTATCGTGAGGCGTTTTATCAGTCTGAGCTGGCAGAGCGGAATGGCTTTGAAAATTGGCAAATTTCTGGGGGGGAAAACACGGCCGAACGGGCCAACAAAACGTGGAAAAAATGGCTCAAAGCGTACGAGCCGCCTCCGCTTGACATCGCCATCAAAGAAGAGATAGATGAGTTTGTGGCGCAGCGTTCTAAAGAGCTAGAAAACGTCAATTTGTATGATTAAGTTGTAGGGGTTATGTCATTGACTGGCGCAGCCGCAATGGCTCACCCCGGACTTGAAACAATTTGTCAAAGACCAGATAATTCTCCGGTATAACATAGTGCTTCAATACCACGGGCGAGCCATTCGCCTAAACTTGTATACGGCCAAACTTGCTTCAGAACGAATGACTAGCCCCAACTAATAACAGTCAACAATCAACGGGTAACGCAGATGACCCAAAACTAATTGTCCTCATGATCGATGGCATATCGGCCGATCAGTACATCAACCCCACCCATGCAATTAGAGAATCACGGCTTCGATATTAAATTAATTGCGTCCGTCTTTGCAATTTGTCTAAAATGACAGGCGTTGAATTTAACGAGTAATTATTTCTTTGATTTTTGCCAATATAAATTCAATTCCCGGTTTGTTTACAACGGTAAAATGATCCCCTTCTACTTGCCTGACCGAAAGATTTGGTAATAAATCTCCCCAATCCCCATCCTCTGCCACATGGCTATACATTTCCCATATTTGCATGGCTCTAAATAAAGTGACGTTCCCTTTGTAGGGCTTCTTTGGATGATATTTTTTTTCTATATCTTCAAAGTAACTGTATAGAAAGCCTTCACGTAGTTCAATTGGCATCAAATCCCCATTTGAAACATGCTCTTGAATCGCTTGAGCTTCATTTGGCAGAGATTTGCTAATAGACAATTTGTCTGTAAGCCGATTTGCTAAATTGCCTATTTCATATGGAAATAGTCGCACTTTTTTCAACACATCTACAACAGACGTTTTCTTTACTATGACTTGCGGATGTAACGTGTCAATCAAAAAAATATGAGCCACTGAATGTCCTAATTCTGCAAGCTGATGTGCCATTTCTAAAGCAATGATCCCCCCAACAGAATAGCCACAAAGCCAATAAGGCCCTTCAGGCTGAACCTGAAGCAACTCTTCTACATAATTTTGAGAAATCTCTTCAATCGACTCAGGCAAATTAGTGGAACCATCAACTCCCGCTGATTTGAAAGCCCACAGTGGGACCTTATCAAGGTATTTAAACCAATCTCGCAGAAATAATATGTTTCCGCCTGCACCATGCACGCAATAAAGGCTAGGAAGACTTTCAGTACCACTATTGAGATTGATTAAGTGTTCAAACTTGGTTTTTTCAAGCAAAGGCTTTCTCACGAGATGCGCAAGTTTGGCCGGGCTGGCATGTTCCAGAATCAGAGTCAAATCCAAGCGCACACCAAACATATCTTCGATTTTCTTAAACAACTGGACCGCAAGAACTGAGTGACCACCCAAATCAAAAAAGTCATCATCCATATAAACGTGGTCGATTTTGAGAATCTCGCACCATATCTCAAGCATTTTGAGATCAACATCATCTAGGTCCAGCTTGTCTTCTTTATCTGAATCATGATTCTGTCGTTCAGACACTGCTTGAGTAGGATCTGGCAACTCAGTCCTATTAATCTTGCCATTGGGAGTATGAGGAAACTCGAGCATAGTTACAAAGTAGGTTGGGACCATATAACTGGGTAAATATTCTAATGTGTGGCTTCGCCAGAACGCGCTAGGTTTATCCAGTCCTTCAGGCTCTACTTTTAAATAAGCGACTAAAGCTTTATCACCCAAACGGTCTTGCTTTACCAAGACAATTGATTGTTTGACAAGTGGGTGTTTATTGAGCGCTTTTTCAATTTCACCCAATTCAATTCGGATTCCCCTAATTTTTACTTGGGAATCTGACCGCCCCAAATATTCAATTTGGCTATTTGATAGATAGCGGCCGAAATCACCTGTCTTGAACATCATCATGCCTTCAACGCCAGAAAAGGGGTCTTGAATAAATCTCTCGGCCGTTAAATCAGGACGATTGTAATAGCCATGTGCAATGCAATCTCCACTAATATAAATCTCGCCGGACATACCTATGGGGACAGGTTCCATTTTTTCATCTAATATATAAATTTTTGTATTGTCAATTGGCCTACCGATCGGGACACGATCATCAAATGGATGAATATTGTCATCGCAGAACGAACCATCAGCCGCGCATTCTGAAGCCCCATATAAGTTAAGCATTATCCCATCGGGAACAGCTCTCTTGAATGTATTGTAAAGATCTATTGATACTGGCTCACCACTGAAAGTTAGATATTTTAAGTTGGTTAAGCGTTCGCCTAAATCTGGAAAATCATCTAGCAAAATTTTCAAAATAGATGGCACCATAATCATACGGTGAATTTTGTGTTGCTCCAGTATGGGCACAAATTGCTGAGGGTCGCCAATAATGTCATCAGGAATCAAAAGTAGGGGAACCCCTTTCAATAACGGCCCCCAAATCTCCCATATTGAATCGACAAAATTTAGGGTTGTTTTCTGTGGGTATACTTCATCCTCAATAAATGGATAATTACGCCACATCCAATTCAAGCGATTAATGGCTGAACGGTGATGCCCGACCACCCCCTTTGGGACCCCGGTTGAACCGGATGTATATAAAATATAAAGTGGGCTGGCAGGTGGCAGTCTTATGCCTAAATTCTCGTCTCCCATTTCTGCCAATCTGCTTTGATCTCTATCCAATGCAATTAATGCAACATCTTGCAGGTCTTCTGTAAGCAGTTCGGCCGCAATTTCAGTCGTGCTGATCAGGGTTTCAATTTCTGAATTAGATATCATGAATTGCAATCGGCCGTTTGGGTAATTAGGGTCCAAGGCCACATAAAAGCAGCCAGCTTTTAGTACTCCAATTAGAGTGGAGATCAGATCCTCAGATCTCAGCAACGAAATACCGATGGCTTGGCCAGGTTTGACACCCTGCTTTACTAGGTAGTGAGCAATTTGATTAGCCCGTTGATTCAGCTCTTCAAACGTTTTAATTTTCCCACCTGCTGAAACAATAGCGGGCGCATTTGGTGTTCTTAACACCTGCTGTTCAAACAATTTGTCTACTAATTCATCAGCCAAGTAGTCAACTTCAGTTTGGTTCCACTCATACAAAACTTTCTGCTTGTCTTGGCCAGACATAACGGGTAATTGACCAATCGGCTTTTCCCAAGAGTCTGTAACAACAGCTAAACTCATTATTTCAATGACATCACACCAGCGTTGAATCGTCTCTGTGTTAAAAATTGAGCCATTGAAGGTTACTAAAGCTGCAAGCGAATGATTTTGATCATGGTTAATTTCAAAAGAGATATCAAAAGGCTCTTTTTCGCTGGCAGTTGAGGAGGAAGAAAAGAGTACTTCAACGAGTGACGGTCTGGCTGGATCCTTTTCCAGACCAATCAAATCAATAACGTCTTTATAGGTGTTTGGCTGAACTAGGGATAGTTGGGCAATCTTTTGGTCAATTAACGAGTATAAATCATGAAAAGTCTGTCCCTCCTGAATCTCGAGATATATTGGCACAACATTCCCATCTGGTTTTGCCCACCCCATTACAAATTCTGACTGCCTTGAAAAACGGTGTATAAACACAGTAATTAATGTAAAAATAAATTGATCCAAAGACAGGTCTTTTTGAGTCACAAAACCAGGTATTGATTTGTAAAAGCTTGTAGAAAACTGATGGTTTATTTGGGTTTCAACCATCGTCCGATTTACTGGACGCTGGAAATCTAACGGGAGATCCAAGGGGGACAAAGCAGTGGGCAACTCATTCTGCCAAAAAAGTGCACCGTCCGTTTCTTTAACTAAATCAACAACGTCTACTTTATTCATTTTATGACCTTAAAACGCACTAATAATTGATGTAATACGACTGATATGGGGCGAATATAAATTAGATTCTTTTCTAAAATAGTTGCTTGCACACGCTTTATCGGGCTTTGATAGCCAACCGAAAAATGCCTCGCCTGCGCATGCAAAAGAACTCGATAGAATAAAACACAATTGCATCGCTCGATCGTTTGTTAGTGTATATCCCACCGATTGGTTTAAAGTATTTTAGCCGTTAGTGCTTCGTCAAACTTCTTTTACACAATAGCTGTTTCCAACTGACGAAGCTTCAAATGTTTTTACAAGATTTCAACCCAGCTATATTTCTTTGATAAAACAATCGTGTGCAGAAAAAGCATTTCACGGCCGCACTATGATGGTATTTAGCCTCTTTTCCAAAGTTAGACAACACATTGAATTCAGGTCTGAAGAGAAAAACCGATAGCTTAAAAAACTTTGTATTTGTTCAGTAGATTTCCAATTTGCTTTCGTTGAATGTATTGCGTCTGGCGTGGAGTTTGATTCAACGCACCACACTTTAAAAAGACTGGCTTAGCTACTGCTGAATGATTTTAACATTTTGACTATTAGTTAATTAAAGCATTAAATCTTTTATTCTCAATTACGACGGCAACACTTTTTCACACAAATATCTAAGTTTTAAGGCTATATTAACTGTTTAAAATTCTCAAGACTCTAGCGAAAATTGTTAAGGTACAATTGGCACAGCTCCGATTCTAAAATCACATAAATACATTAGCTAGCATGCAGAATATTATAATATCCGCGCGAACGAGTACCCGATAGCAACTAATAATCAACGGATAATGGATATGACTCAAAAACTAATTGTCCTCATGGTCGATGGTATATCGGCCGATCAATACATCAACTACCGCGAAAACCTACCCCACCTCATGCAGCTTGAAAAGCGAGGCTTTCGTATTGAGCGGCTCCATTCTGAACAGCTGGGCGTCTCGCTAAGTGGCCGGGTTGGGATGCTGACCGGCCACACGGCCGACCAAAGCGGCGTGTACGGTAACCAGATGTGGGACACGGCCGAAAAGCGTTTCCGCTACGCCAACCCAGACGACATCCGCGTGCCAACCGTGATGGCCCGAGCGCAGGCTGAAGGGCGCAAAACCGCTTGCATCGGAGCAGGCATGATCCGGCCGGAAGATTGTGACTTGATGATGCCCCCTAACTGGGTTGATGGCTGGGCGATCAACCGAGCGCGCGACCCAGAGCCGGTCCCGGCCGACCATCCGTGGCAGCGGGTGGTAGACACAAAACCAACCCAACTTTTCTACGATCAGTGTGCCAAGTTCAACCTCCCAACTGAATATCCAGCCCAAATGGAAGGGTTTTACGAACCGTGGATGCTGCTGTGTGACCAATTAATCTGTGATTGGGTGAGCGCGGTAGCGGTTGCAGAAGACTCGCCTGATCTAATCTGGGCTGAATTTTGCATCCCGGACCATGTGCTGCACGGGACCGGCATTGACAGCGACTGGTCAAATTGGGTTTTAGCCGAGGCTGATATGGCGGTTGGCAAAATCATGCAGAGGCTAGAAGACGAAGGAGTCGCTGATCAGTGGAATATCGCCGTGATGGGTGACCACGGCTTCGGACCGATTGAAACCACCATCCATCTAGAAAATATTGTGCCGGACATCATCTATTCTGGTGAAGGGGCAGTAGCGGTGGTCCATGCTGACGCAGCCAAGTTTGCTGAAATTTTAGCGGCTGTGGCTCCGCTGGGGGTCGAAGAAGGCCCTAAAACGATGTTTCCAGAAGATGTGCGCGATGAGCTTCATTTGCTGATTGCGCCGGACAAACACAGCTTTGAGGGCGTTTACGGCCAGGACCGCACAGAACCAACCGGTGCGCCGGGGGCCATCGCTACCCATGGATTTCGGCCGGACAGCCCGCTCGATGACCGGATGTGCATTATGGCTGGCCCTAACGTGCCGAACGGAAGCATAGAATCGGCCGATGCCAATCAGGTTGCACCCACCTTGGCTAAAATCATGAACTTAGAAGAGGCTGGTTTTCCAAATTCACCTGTTTTTTAATGCATCGCTCCCAAATACTATATAGTTATTGACTGCGAGATCACCCTTCAACAGGCTCAGGGTTCCGCCATTAAAAGTAGGCTGAGCCTGTCGAAGCCGAGGTCGAATCTAAAGAAAACCTTTTTGCTTCAAACAATACATCTAATATCACACAATGAGTCAGTTAAGTCTTTCTGAAAAACATTTTGAATCAATTGATTTGGCCTACGACACATTCTTATATCTTTTGACCTTTCTCGAAAAGGAAACACTTGAAACTTACAATCCAAAGATTAAATCTTTACCTCAGCACTGGAGGGCTGTATACACAACTTTTTGGCTTGAATGTGAGATCCGCAACGGTGGACACCACCAATTTTTTTGGAATTCGGAAGGTGAGTTCAACACTGAGACACTTGAGGATTTAAAGCTTATCAATGCTAGCGAATATGTGACTATCTTCAGTAAAGCCTTAGAAGTTTATGACAAACATGATTACATAGAAGAAAAAATAGAAGCTGGTTCCGATTGGGAACGGTTTACCCAAGGATACAGAGAAAAACGACTCGATGAGTGTGATTCTAACTTTGAAAAGGCAAATAAAACAGAATCAATCGCTGATGTTCTTACAAAGTACATTTCACATAATAAGCAATTATTTATACAGGAGTGAACAATCTGAAATGCAATATGACGTAAAAACCCCGACCGAGTACATGGCCGCCCTCGACGACGATTGGCGCCGCGAAAAAGTTGAGCAAATTCGGGCCATCATCCAAGAAAAAGGGCCGGACCTGACCGAAGGCATCAACTACAAAATGCTCAGCTATGGGGATGATGAAAGCAACGTCTTTCACCTAAACGCCCAAAAAAGCTACGTTAGCTTTTACGTTGGCGACACCAAAAAGATCGACCCAACTGGCGAGTTACTGGAAGGCATCAACTGTGGCAAAGGGTGTTTACGCTTCAAAAAGTCTGTAGACATTGGCAACACTCGTCTGGACGAATTTGTTGAGCGCACCATCCAGCTTTGGCAAGCAGGAGAAGATGTGTACTGTTAATTTGATCGACCAAAAAACGGCTTAGAATTATCTTAATTAAATCTGCAGATCTTCTGCAATCGGCCGGAATCCTCTCTACTAAAACAAAAACGGGACTACAATACTAGGACCTGCCCCCACTACACTGGCTTAACTCTGCCAAAGCTGCTGAACGACAAGCACTACACCACACAAGCAGCGAACAGTCACCTGAGTTCATCACAATCAAATGAGGAAAACTACGCCCCTGATCGGGGCCATTTACCTGTTCCTAGTTGCTGTTTTAGGCGTCTCTCTGCCATCATTTCGCTCGCGCCTCATTGGCAACAACATCGATAGCTGGATTTTCTACTGGAATGATTGGTGGTTCCGCACCTCAATTGCTGAGGGTGGCAGCCTCTTTTTCACTCCGTACATTTTCTCGCCTAACGGGACCAATCTCACGCTGCACTCCTCATCATTTGCCACATCGGCCGCTGCCATGTTTTTTGAGCAGTTTATCGGCCCGGTTGCTGCCTACAATCTGACGCTCTTGTTAGGCTTGTGGATCGGGGCGTTTGGCATGTACTTGTTGGTTAAAGAGCACACCCAAAATTCGGCCGGTGGATTTGTTGCAGGAATTGTTTTTGCCTTCGCTCCATACCATTTAACACAGGCTCTCGCCCACGCCCATCTGGGATCAATCCAATGGTGGCCGTGGTTTCTGCTTTCAGTTTACTGGCTCTTCAAAACATCAAAGTGGCAATTTGCCCTCATGGCAAG
>JBCCSO010000158.1:0-8849 GCA_039199965.1 Chloroflexota bacterium
GTAATTTGTGGAATGCGTGGAGCATGGTGCGTCATTTCATGCCACAGGGCGACATACTGTACGGGCTAGGCATTCACAATTAAAGCAACTAGATTATGAAAAACGTTGCTGTGAATGTCTCGCCCCAAAATGCCAACAAACTTCACAGAAGGGCAACTTTTTTTCTTGCCGGGGCAGGACTTTCGCATTAAATTAATTTCAATTCGTGCATCAGCCATTGCGAATGCATGGCCCCTGCAAAACCGTATGCCATAATCGAATTGTGGAAAATAAAATGTGGTCTGCTTCAAAAAGTAAAATTGGGAGTTCAGCATCCCTAAAAATAGAGGTTTTAGAGAACTCAAAAGAAATTTCATTTAAGCGGATCGTGTCTCTGTGGCAATCCGATGTTCATTTTAGGCAGTTTTTCATTGACTTACTGACCCAATCCCCATTTGCAGGTTTCCGTTGGGAATGCCCGGCCGTCACATCTCAAACAATAGATCTGCCATTTGAGTTTGTGCTGATTGAAGATCCATATTTGGCGCGCCGTCGGCCGGGTATTGGAGCATTTAAGCAGCATTTCAACAGCGTACCGGGCAATGGCGTAGTGACCTTTTCAAACTTGGGGGGAGATGCCACACTGGTTGTGCCAGAACCAATTACACCAGAAATCGACTACGGGCATCTGGGAGCATTTTGCCGTTTGGCTCCCAAATCCCAACAGCATGAGCTATGGCGCAGTGTGGGTGAAGCTGTAGAGAAACGGATAGACGAAAATCCTGTTTGGCTTAACACCGCTGGAGGCGGTGTCCCTTGGCTACACGTGCGGTTAGATAATCACCCAAAATATTATCGATATACTCCATACCGTTCTGATTAAATGGCTTACACAAAAAAGGCCAGAAGATAAATTACCTTCTGACCCTTGAATCCAAAACTACAGATTGGTGCAACCTATTTAGTTGTCTACTGCACCCTCACCTCTACTATTGTCCCATTCAGATTCCAGCAGAGCCTCGTTATTAGCCAATTTTGCACTGTCGATAAACAGATCGGAAGTCAGCGAAGACACGGCTGCATTTTGTTCAACGTGCACAGCATCCAGACGTTCGTTAGGGATGCCGAGGGCATTGCCATCAAACTCAAGCGACGTCGATGAGCAGCTACTGTTTGTACCTGTGGTTGCGGAGAAACAGGCAAATGTGTCTGACAAATCGCCCGCAAGGGATGGTAAGTTAAAGGCGTCTAAAGCGGACAAGTAAATATCTGATCCTGCGATTGATACTGCCCACACATCTTCAACAGGCTGGTCTAAGCCAATATCTGACCCATCAAAGTAAAAGCTAAAGTAACCGGCCGTGCTGCTACCCAAACTCGTTGGTGTGAATGCAATCAAGTCTTCGTCCAACGCAGTCATTTGATTGCCAAACTGCTTGGTTACCTGCGCAGCACCCAATGTGCTAATAACAATGCGGCCGTCTGACAGTACAGAAACACCGTCAATGTCTTCCGCGTCTGTCGTGAGCCCCACATCTGACCCGTCCAAGTACATTTGGAAAGTTCCTTCCGTTTTTGGACCAATTTTTGTCGGAACAAATTTAATTAGGTCAGAGTCATCAACGCTGCCAACATTTGGAATTGAAGTAGCTCCAGCAAAGCTGAGCAACAGTGAACCATCACTCAACAGGGCAAATGCATCAACGTCTTTATTGGGATCACCTGATAATCCAACATCTGACCCATCAAAGTAACGGGCCCATTGACCGGTTAAACCATTCCAAACCATGATGTCTTCGTCTGTAAATGTCACACCACCAGCAACTCCACTAGTTGTTGAACTCATGTAATACAAGTCGGACGATGTTGGCACATCTTCCACAGTCAGTTGATAAGTTGTTTTGTATTCTGTGTTATTGTTTTCAACAAACTCACTGACTTGGCTGTCAGCATCAATAATCCAACCAACGTAGTAGGTACCCGGCGGTATGCTGCTGGGAAAGTTGCCGGACCAACTACTGTCAGACCATGAAAATGCACCTGTTGAGGTAATTGTGTCTACTCCGATTAAAAAATCGAACTCTGATATGAAGTTGTTGGTTGAAGCATAGTAATATACTTTGTAGGTGCCAGCATTTGCTGTACCGACATTACGGACATCATTATAGGCTTGGAAGGTTTGCCCAGCTTGAATTGTTGTTGGGAAAAAGCCTGAATAAGCTTGTCCATCATCAATTAAATCAGCAAGGTCGGTTGGCGGGGTATCTTCACTTATCCACGTATTAATCCGATCGTACTTATCTTGGTTGAGCCGTGTGCCTGAATTGGCCTGAATAGTAGAGAAAGAATTAAAACCATAGGCGTGCACAGCTTGGATATATCTTTCAACATTCGTTGAATCATAGCGCCAAACGGCCGATCCACTTTGCCCTCCAAACGTGTCCATGTAGTAATAATATTTCAAATCTGTAACGCTATGAGGGTTATCAGCATCAAAGTACATGCATTGGCTATTGGTCGGACATGGATCATTCGGAATGGTTGCGGAATCACCAGGGTAACCAGCTGTATTGATAACCCCAGTGTAGATTGAACTGGATGTGGCACCGGTTTCACGCCCCATCCAGCCGGTATACGCTCCGATATTTCTATCGATGGTGAGCAACGCCCAGTCGTGGTTCCAGTCTCTATTTTGGGTCCATTCGGTGTAAGTCCTCATGTAAGTTGAGTAAGCCCGGCTGTATGGTGTGTACCCATCATCAAACCCAGGAATCACTTCAACCGTTGATGCCCAGCCCCCTAAACTAGAATCATGTATACAGTGCCCTGCCGTGAGGACATGATAATTATCAATAATGGCCCCTGAACAACCATACTGCGCCCCGTTTGGAAATGTGACAAACAATTTTGTAATTGTTCGCCAAGGAAAAGTTGTCGTATTAAAAATTCGAGCGCGGTCATCTGTTCCAATAACAGATTCAGTTGTTGGGCTGGGAAGCAAACCTATATTTTCGGCCGTGCTTTTGTATGGTTCACCTACGCTTTCAGGGATAAGGCCAGCCTCAAGTACAGCGCTTGTGCCTGCAGCAACATCATACACTTCAATAGATTCAATATCTAAGTTTCCCGAACTACTTCCATTTACGGCAGGTGCAGGTTTGTTTGGGATGGACATCTGCTCATCTGACAAACGCAACCAATCACTGTCTGAAAGCTTATCCGGCGGTGGCGGATCTGTGTCGGGAATTGCATCCTCAGACACATTAAATCCAAAAGTTGTTGATGCCTGTAACAACAACAGCATTAGCAAAAAAGCAGCAATCGAAGACACTTTGACGACTGACTTTGTTAATTGTTTCATTTCTGTTTCCTTTTTTCTTTGACTGTAGAATCCCAACCGTTTACCAGATATATGGAAGAAGGCACTAAGCGGGTTTCTTCCAACTTTTGCTAAACAGTAGGGCTGAAAGCAGATTATGTTTTTATCTGCTCAAAACCATTTCGAAGGCCAATAGACCATGCAGGTCTAGCCGAAGTTCCCTTTCCAACTGGAACTACAATTTTAAAATTATTCTTCCAATACGGTGTACTCCTTCATGTATATGATGCCATTGTCATACTCAACAGTTGCCCTTAATTTTGTGCCAACGCTGACACCCGGCAGATCAATTGATGATTCCTGATACTGCGGGGAATTGGGTAATGAAAAAACATATTGCCCACCCTGCTTTGGTACAGGCAAAAACTGGCGCTCAATACCTGTGTTTGCGGTACTGGTATCAACACTCACACTATTAGCACCACTCTGCGAGTCACCTTGACTGGCAACGGGCTCGATGTATAAAACCTCACTGTAATTAACTTTTACTGGCTGAGTTGTTAACAAGAACAGTGTCTCATAGGTGCGATCAACTTCTAACTGGTTTGATTTTTCCTCTTTCGCCCCCCCGATGTCTATACCTTGATTACTGCCAACGCTGCTTTCACTTCCGGTAGGAGCAGAACCGGCCGATCCAGCTTCCTCTTGAATTGGTTGGTTGGTGACAAATGGTGATGCCTCGATAATTTGAATTTGCCCCCACTCATTTGGATAGGGCTCAATCGGACAATTTTCCACGGCATATGGGCATTTAACAGATGGGTTTAGGCGTACAACCGAAGCAACAATTTCAACTTGTTCTACTTTTCCCTTATTGGGAATGAGGACACCTTGATAACTACTAAACCATACTTGGGCTGAAGATATGGGAAAACTATCTACCTGATTATTTTGACTAGTTGACTCGCTGGCACTTCCCTGATCACTTTGTATCGGTTCAGTCTGATAGGGATTATCACCCAAGTCGCCATTGACCGTGCACCCCAACAAGCTAAATAAGACACAAAATACTAAAAAATTTTTAAAGTGGCTCAACTTTAAATAGTGTTTCATACAAGTTTGCTCCTATCGCAGAATCCAACAAATAATATGAGAAGCATAAACACTTCGCGATCAAGTTGCAAATTGAATCGAGAGAAATCAATTAAGTTTCATCAGCTTTTAAACAAAAACGGCCGGAATTTCTTTGTGAAATCCCGGCCGTATCCAATGCATTCACCCGTTAGCAACGCAGAGTCTTCTGTCTATGAGGGATTATTCCCTAATTACCTGAGTCGGTATCTACCTGAATCGCATCAATTCGCTCAGTAGCTATATTCAATGAGCCACCATCAAACTCAATAGCTGTCTCAGAACAACTGCTGTTTGTTCCAAGCGTAGCCCCGATGCAAGAAAACGTATCTGATGCGTCCCCTGAGAGCGAAGGCAAAGAGAAGCCATCTGCGGCAGACAGATAGAGATCTGAACCCTCAACTGAAACTGCCCAAACATCCTCTATCGGTGTGTCCAAGCCAATGTCAGATCCATCAAAATAAAAATCAAAGTAACCTGATGTGCTATCGCCAAGGGTCAGTGGTGTGAAAACAATAAGGTCTTCATCAAGAGCTGTCATTTGGTTTCCAAACTGTTTTTGAACCTGCGCTGCCCCCAAGGTGCTAATGACAATCCGGCCGTCATCCAGTATAGATAGCCCGTCTATATCTTCTGCGTTTGTGGTCAAGCCTACATCTGAACCGTCAAAGTACATTTGGAAAGACCCTTCCGTTTTTCGGCCGATTTTAGTAGGCACAAACCGAATAATGTCAGAGTCATCTACCGCGCCAACATCAGGAATTGTGGTGTCTCCAGCAATACTGAGTAGTAAAGAGCCGTCATCAAGCAGGGCAAATGCATCTACATCTCTAAATGGATCTCCAGCTAGTCCTACATCAGAGCCATCAAAATAACGATCCCAGACGCCCGTTGCGCTATCCCAAATCAAAATATCTTCATCTGTAAACGTTACACCATCAACCGTTCCGCTAGAGGTAGAGCTCACATAATATTGGCCTTGACCTATCAATATGGGGCTTGTTGGCTTAATTGATACTGTTAGCGTGCCTCTGTTATCAAACAAACCTGCGTCTTGGTCATTCATGCGCAAAAACAGTTGGCCGCTATCAGGCAGTGTCAAAATTCTATTATTGCCTATCGGAAAGATGTGATCTCCCACTCGACCAATAAGTGCACCTGTATTGAAGTTTGGCAAGGGCTCTTGACAAGTATTAATCGTGCAGAAGTAATCGCCTCCCTCACCTGTATTGAACGGCAAGCTGCCGAACCAGCTTGTCCATAGACCATATGAAACATTGAAAAAGTATTCATTGTCAGCTTCAGCATAGAAATTAACAGGTTGCCAGCCTAATTCTGCATCCACCGTAGTAGTAATAGCATTACTTGAGCTGCAAGCATAGTCTGGCACATTTGCCGACTGAGGCCATATGAACAACCCCCACCAATCATTAGCAATTGACTCTTGGCTGCAATCAGGAAAACTTGGTAAATGATCAAACCAATAAGCCAAGTAACCATATTGATTACACCCCCAATGGCTGCAATTAATATTCAGCTTATTTGGTGGATCTGCTAGGTTTGGAAAGTTGAAAAAATCATCACAATTTGTCAGTGCATCCCCCGGAGCATCATAATCATACTCTGCTAGTGAGTTTGGTGGATAGTGAATGTCCCCACATCCACTGTAGTCTGCAAATGTCGATTTAACTTCCACTAGCGCAAACTTCGACCAATCATTTGATAAGTCTGGCTCAGTACCCGGATAAAAGTTCCAACCATTTAGATTTGCGCGATTCATCCCTGATTCCGCACGATGACCAAAGTTATGCAGAGCAAAGTCTGAACTCACGTGAGCACTGGGCCCCATGATAGCAAACAGCCTCTCACAGTCATGGGGCTCATAGCTTGAGTTGTTGTTGATGTAATTATATTTATCTGGGCCTACCAGCGTAGCCTCATAAAACCCAAACCATGGAGCATTGTAAATCCAAACCTCGTCTACCTCATATTGATTAACTTTGGAACAAATGTCTAAATTAGGATCATTCAAAATCGCATTGTAATCAACCCCAGTATTTTCAGCATTTGCTTCATCGTTTAAAGCCTCAAAATACGTTTGCTCAGTATACTGGAACCCGTTCGTTTTTACGGGCCACGTATCGGTAACCTGAATGACCTCTTGAATCTGATATTGTAACTGCCCATTTGATGTTGCGAGAAAAAAGTTAATTGTCTGTTGAGTCAATTGTGCGTGGTCAAACCAACCCATGTATTCGCTCAGCAACTGTCCATTTGAAAGCAACGGATTGTAGGAAACAATCATCACTTTTGGTTTGTGTTTGGGCAGCCCCTGCGAAATCGAATTTTCAGAAGTTTCGGCTTGATCGTCAGGCTTGAATAAAACTTGGCTAGCATCAACGTAGACACCTTCAGTCGGGTTAAACTTTAAGGTGAGGCTAGATGAGTCTGTTAAATACGTGATCCTAATCGTATCAACAGATTTGCTGTCAAAGTTCAACTTTGAAGCAAAAAGATTTACAAATTCTATGATGGGTTGATTAATTTCAGAGGCCAGCAGGATATTTACCTCTTGGCCTATCGGTTTAGAAAATCCACAATCATTTTTTTCCATAATTCCGTAGACACGCACAACAGGTTCAACTGAAACACTCTCTATCTCAGCTTGAATCTGACTGGCAAAGTCAGAATTTAAAACAGTTTCCATTCTCCAATTGTTGGGCTCACAAATTTCGCCGTTAAGTAAGACCACTTCTTGTGGCTCTTGTGGAATTTGATCATCAGGCTCGGCAGGTTCTTCGTTTGCCTCTGTTTGAAAGAACCAGAGCCCCATAACAATAAATAGCAGCATTGAAACGAATAACTTTAAATTTGACTGTCTCATTTTTCATTACCCTTGATTTGATCAGCTAAGTACAAACAAGTAAAAAGTGGTTGATGCACTCCGTTCACACACGGAATTGTATTCTGTCAAGCTCAACTCGTTGAGCCAGTTTTCGATCGTGCTGGGGGTAGTGCGGCGAGACGCCGACCACAGCACCCTGCAAAACTAATTTGTTTGTACTTAGAACATCCAGAAGTATTTTTACTTAGACCCACGTTCTCAAAGCGAAAGACAGGGATCAGAAAATGGGGCTTTTCCCTTTCTGTAACGCCATGATGGTTCCCTAACTAGAGGATTGATCGGCGCGTTTGAACGACTTTGGCTGACGCATGTTAATTGAATCACTTGGACTCGGTAGACTGTACAATATAAGCCTAACTTTCTGCCTGAACAGGATTCTGCACCCAGCGCTGCTGTGGCATCGCAATCCCTTGTTTTTGAAAGCCAGTTATGATGCGTTTGTTCAAATCAAAGGTCGCACGTTCGCGATCTTGAGGCAAAATGTTGGCTTCTAGCATCAGCTCAACCGCCATCTGATGCATCTGGAAAACGTGTGCGGCTGAACGGGGGTCATCAATGGTATACGGGCTAGCATCGGCCGCATCTTGTAGAATCGCAATCGCCTCTTCCAAGTCGGCCGCAAAATCCACAAAAAAGCTTAGCTCAAGCTCCACAAAGTCTTTCGTTGAGAAATTGATAATTTTGCCATCAGTTACGTCACGGTTGGGCAAAATGACCACCTCATTTTCAAAGGTAACCAAGCGTGTTTGAAGAACAGCGATATCTTCAATTTTGCCACGCACGTCCCCTACCTCAACATAGTCTCCTTCCTTAAACGGCCGGAGCAAAATCAGCAAAACGCCCGCCACAAAGTTTGCCAAGGTCCCTTCCATGGCCAAACCGGCTGTCAGACCGGCCGCGCCAATAATGGCAAGAAATGAATTGGTATCGACACCCAATTGGTCTAGGGCCGCCATGATAACAAAGGCCAAAACAGCATAGTAGACAATATTGATGGCAAATTTGCTCAATGTGGCATCAAGGCTTGAGCGTTCGATTCCGTTTTGAGCAAGGCGGCGCAAAAATTTTGCAACTTGGTAACCAATAAAGAAGATGGCGACTGCGCTGATGATGCTGGCTCCAAATTGTGTGCCAAGCTGGGTGAGTTGTGTCCAAAATTCATTTAAAAAGTCCATGAAATGATTCTACTTAAATTTTTGAGCGATTTCATAGATGTAAAAATTTCGAGATGAAAATGGTAGAAAAAGCGGTTCCGATTGTTGTTCGATGGCGGTCAGGCAAGATTGACGTGCTTGTGTTTGATCATCCTTTAGCAGGGAGGCAACTTGTTAAAGGAACAATTGAAGATGATGAATCGGCCGAAGACGCGGCCGTGCGCGAGCTTTTTGAAGAATCAGGGTTAGATGGAGTAAGCCAAGCCATCTTTCTAGGCGTTCAAGAATATGCAGAGGTCGGGCAACGCTGGCATTTCTTTCAGTGTTTACTAGATGATACGCCACTAGAGCATTGGAACCA
>JBCCSO010000159.1:0-8817 GCA_039199965.1 Chloroflexota bacterium
AGTCTTTGGAAATTTTCTAAGCCGATAAACTCAGCTTGTGGGGAAATGCCATCCCAATCTGTAAGACTCAGATAGAAGGTGTAGAAGACGGGGCCGATGATCCAAATCAAGTAGATTACAAGAGGAGGGGCTAAAAAGTAGTAAGGGGTCCAGTTTGTTTTTTGTTTGTTGACCTTGGCAGGAGCTTCGGCCACGGACAGGGGTTCTTTTTGAGCAATTGCCATAATCTGTCTCCTAACTGTTTGATAGGATGATTAGATGATGAGATGAGGTTTCTTCATCCCGTCATTCCATCAACTAATTTTAAAAACAAAAGGCAGGAGCGCGGCCGCAGCCACACCCCTGCCTTTTTAAGACCCAAAGGGGTAGAAGAGGTTCTAGACCGTTTTCAAAAAATAATCATCTGAAAAAAATTGAAAACGGTTGTAAGGCGATTTCATAAATCCAAATTAGATAACTTAAATTTGTAAATCGCCCTATTTCCTCAGGGTCTTGCTAAGTCTTACTCTACTTCGAAGATCTCAAGACGGGCAGCTTCAAGCTCTTCGAGGATCGCATCGATTTGAGATGGATCATCCCAGAATGCCATCATACCGTTCATGCCTACGTCAGCCATTTCTGGCGTGGTGTCACGGTCGTAGAATTGGACAACCATATCAGCGGTGTTGATTAGCTCAATACCTTTTTGCTGCATTGGGCTGAATAGTGATGAGTCTACGCCGTTGTGCGTTGGGAGGCGGCCCATTTCTTCTACCATCAGGGTTTGGGCTTCAAGGCTACCCATGTAACCAAGGAGCTCTTTTGCACCTTCGAGGTTGGCTGCGTTAGCTGCAATGAAGAAACCGTCAGTTGGTGCGTCTTCACCAATGGGGACACCAGGAATGATTTCTGGGAATTGGAAGAAGTCAATCTTGTCTTCAATTTCGTCAGCAATCGGGTCCATTACGAATTGTCCCATCAAGTACATGGCTGCATCACCTTGGTTGAGCGGGTCTACAGCTTCTTGCCAGCTGTAAGCGGCCGCGTCATCGATAAAGCAGTTTGCTTCGAACAGCTGATTCCAGTAAACGAAGACCTCTTTCACCCGTGGATCAGTGTAGCTTTCCTTACCTAACATCAGGTCCAAGTGGAACTGAGGTCCATTGATCCGCATGTTTAGGTAGTCAAACCAAGCTGCGGCCGTCCAGCGGAACTTGGTGCCAATGGTGATGGGGATTAAGCCAGCGCCGTCAAGGGTTTCACAAGCTGCAATAAGCTCGTCCCAAGTTTCTGGTGGCGTAATGCCATACTCTTCAAAGATGTCTGTGCGATAGAAGATCGCCCACCAGTACCAACTGGTTGGTAGGAAGTATGCTTCACCGTCAACTTCAGACATGGCGCGGAATCCTTTCGGGAATTCCTCGTTCCAGCCTTCATCTTCCCAAACATCACTAATTGGTGCGATTTGGCCTCTATCTACAAAGAATCGCATGCGGTTACCAGCAAACCATGTCAAAACGTCTGGTGCTGGCTCAGCCACCAAGTAAGCGCGGATCGCCTGTTTGAAGTCTTCGTGGTTGACAATAGTGTGTTGTACCGGAGAGCTTGGATTTGCTGCAGAATAATCAGCAATCATTTTCTCTTCGAAGGCACGCACAACAGGGTCTGATGAGTAAGAGTTGAAAACAACTGGGTTGACTTCAACAACTGTTTCAACCTCAACCTCAACCTCTTTCTCTACTTCGACAATGGTTTCAACTTCGACTTCTTTGACGACTTCAACTTCTTCAACAACAGTTTCCGTTTCTGTTACAACGCGGGTAACCTCAACTTCAACCGTTTCTGTGACAACTTGGGGCTGGCAGGCAGCCAACAAGGCCAACAGAGCGATTACCATACTCAGAATCAGGGGGGTCTTTTTCATTTCTCCTCCATTATGGATTTAAAGACTTGAGTGAATACTGAACAAACCATCGGCCAGAGTGCAGTTGCAGTGGGGTGATCGGGCCGATTTGAGAGACGAAAATCTCTGTTAGATTTTCATTTGTCAAAGCGTATTGACAAGATCGACCAACTATATTTTAATAGCCGGGACCTGTCAAATATAAACAAAGAAATGAATTTTCAATCAGTAAATATGTACAAATGGTGTGCAAAAAGTGCACTTTTCTACTAGAAACGCTTCCAACCTGTTCAAAATCAGACAGGCCTGATAGCCATTCATTTTTTTAGCAAGTTTGTGTCTGTGTTAGGGTCCTGAATACAAAGCATTTTGAGTCAAAAATAGAATGGAAGAGATCAAAAAAGAGCGCGTTGTTACGCAGAAAGATGTTGCCAAGTTGGCGGGCGTTTCCCCATCTGTCGTGTCTTACGTCATCAATAATGGGCCTCGCCCTGTCTCAGAAGATGCGCGGGAGCGGGTCCTAAGCGCGATTGATGAGTTGGCCTACAGACCCAATCGATTTGCTCAGCAGCTAATGCGGAATAAATGGCAATCACAGGATCGCAATCAATTTGCTGTGGTATTAGGGGGAGGGCCAGATAACCTAGAGCGGCCGTTTTACAGCTCTGTTTTGGCTGGAATATTTGAGGAAGCGCGCTCTCAAGATCGTCGCGTATTATCGATCCAGTTTTTGAAAGATCTGGCTGACCCACTGCTTTTTAACACCCTTGTAGAAAGCCGGGACATCTTCGGTATCATGCTGCTGGCTCTAGAGCCTTTGCAATTAAACTGTGAAGAAATTGAGGTGCTGGATCGGATTGTGGAGCGATTTGACAATGTGATCACGGCCGAGCGGAGTTGGAAAAATCTGCCCGCTGTTACGGTTGATTTAAAAGAGGCCGGTTACATAGCCACTCAGCATTTATGCAGTTTGGGGCACAAAAACATCGCCTATATTGGGACCAAAGACGCACGATTAGACGGATACTGTCAAGCGATTCAGGAGTGCAGTATAGGCGAAGAAAATGGTGCTAAATTTATCAACCCAGATAACCTAAATACCTATGCATTTGGGCACCAGTCAGCTGAGCAAATCTGCAACGATTTTCCGCAGGTAACGGCTGTGTTTGCCGCCAGTGATGAAGTGGCTATCGGCGCGCTGCGCTGTTTGCAAAGCCACGATCGGCCGGTGCCAGAAAAAATCGCGCTGGTCAGTATTGATGATGTGATCCAATCTGCTTACATGTCTCCGGCCCTAACAACGGTCCACATTCCAACCCATGAATTGGGTAGGCGAGCGGTTAATTTGCTTGTAAAACGCAGTCAGCGGAATTTAGCCAATATGCCTGATTGCTTCATTCCTATGGAGCTTATTGTGCGTGAATCTTGCGGTGCGCAAGCTTAACTGACTTGGTTTTTGCAAATTCCCTATGCTTGTCTTACCCTTAAATTTAAGCTAAAAACTAAAGCATCATGAAGCAAAAAATTACCATAGATGATGTCGCGCGCGCGGCTGGAGTTAGCAAACAAACGGTATCGCGTGCTATCAACAACAAAGGGGAGATTAGCCCAAAAACCCGCACGCGGATTTTGACGCTGATTGAAGAAATGGGATATCGGCCGAACCGAATGGCACAGGCGATGAACACGTCTGTCAGTCACATGATCGGACTGGTTGTGCCAGATATCACTAATCCCTTTTTCCCTGAAATTGTGCGGGCTGTGCAAGACGCCGCCATGGCAAACGGCTATTCAACACTGATCTGTAACACAGATGAAGCGCCGGAGCTTGAAGTGCTAAACGAACTTGTGACGCACGGTATTGATGGTTTGATCACCTTCACTCATCGAGCAAATGACCAAGATGTTTCTGAATTCGCTGATCGCTTCGGTCCGATGCTGATCATCAACCGTGAAGTTGAGCACCCGAACATTACGAGCCTAATGGTAGATAATGTGGATGGGGCCTGTAAGGCAGTTGAGCATCTGGTTGAGCTAGGTCACACCACAATCGGCATGTTGACCACTGAACTTGAATCAATCAGTAACACACGCCGTGTGCAGGGATTCCGTAAAGGGTTGAAAGCCGCCGGTATTCCGATTGATGCTGATTTAATTGTGCAGGCTGATCCGACACTGGCTGGCGGATATGCAGCAACCATGGATCTATTGAGGCAGCGGCCGGACATGACAGGCTTGTTTACTTACAATGATCTCATGGCAGTCGGAGCGATGCGCGCCTGCCGCGACTTGGGGCGAGATATTCCAACTGAAATATCAGTGATTGGATTCGACGATATTCAAATTGCCTCAATGGTTACACCTGCGCTCAGCTCTATCCGAGTAGATAAATACGAGATGGGGCGGCTTGCTTTTGAAAGAATGCTTCAGCTTATCCAAAAGCAAACAAGCGATACCGCAACCATAAAAATGGAGGCTGAATTGATCGCCAGAGAATCAACTGGACCTGTGCCTATACAAGTTGCACAGTCAACTGTTTCTTAATTTGGGCAATTATTTGACAGATAGGATTTTTTTTGCATAATTCCGTTACCGGTCACGGGATCGGTAACGGAGAATGTCTTCGTTGACCCCACGCCAGAAAAAAATGAGGTGAAATGGCTTCCCAAGCAGAGAGTTTAAATTCGGGAAATACCAGTCGACCCAAAAGTCGCTGGAATTCAACAGAAACGCTGGTCGCATTTCTGTTTTTACTTCCAAGTCTCATCGGATTTATCATGTTCTACGCCGTGCCAGCGGTGAGAGGCTTCTGGATCAGCTTGACCGATTGGGACCTATTGACTGACCCAACTTGGGTTGGCCTTGAGAATTATCAAAAGCTAATTGGTGATCGTGAGTTTCGGAACTCGCTGTGGGTGACCCTTCGCTACGTGCTCTGGAATATTCCGCTTCAAACTGCAATTGCGGTAGTTATTGCAGTTATGATGGATCGCCTCACTAAATCTATGGTTGTGCGGGCACTTTTGATTGTGCCTTGGCTCATGCCAAACGTGATTGTCGCAATGCTCTGGCTGTGGCTGATGGATCCTGGGTTAGGCCTTTTAAACCAAGTTTGGGAAGGCATGGGCTTCGAAGGGTGGGGCTTTTTGGGGAATGTGGATCAAGCGATCCCTTCGATTGCGGTCATTAACATCTGGCGTCACGTTGGCTACACAGCTCTTTTGATCTTCGCCGGGTTGCAAACCATCCCGAAAAGTATTTATGAGGCGGCCTCAATTGATGGTGCAACAGAGCTCAGAGCCTTCTGGCATATGACCATTCCGCTGCTAAGACCAGTTTTAGCATTTGTTCTAATTACATCGTTGATCGGATCATTCCAGATTTTTGACACTGTTGCTGTTACTACTGGTGGTGGGCCCATCAACTCAACTGAAGTCATCAATATGCTTATTTTCGAACGGGCATTTGAGCGATTTGATATGGGATACGCAACAACTGTTGCTAATGCGCTGTTCTTGATGCTGGTCGGTGTTAGCTTGGTTCAGCTTCGTTTGTTCAATGCAGACGATTCAGACTACTAGGAGGAAAGGAAAAATGACACCACAAAATAATTCATTTAATGCTGGCCGTATCGCCATGTGGGTGTTGATGATCATCATCCTCTTTCTGACCCTTTTCCCATTCTGGTGGGTGTTGCGCACCGCATTAACCACCCAAGGGATGATTTTTGACAGCACAACATCGCTCTGGCCAGTTGGTTTTACTTGGGAAAATTTTGCGCGCGTTTTGGGATTGGTTGATACATCAGAAGCACTCGCATCAGGTGGATCTGGACAAAGCATCAACTTCTTCCGATTTTTAATGAACTCGTTTGTTTTTTCAACCATCATCACCGTTTTTCAAGTTTCATTTAGCACGATGGCAGCGTATGCGTTTGCTCGCCTAAAGTTTCCCGGCCGTGACACCATCTTTCTGCTCTATGTTTCTGCACTGATGGTGCCCGGTATCGTCACCCTAATCCCAAATTTCGTCATGATTCGCGGCATCGGCCAGTGGCTGGGCAACATGAGTGAAGTGCTTGACGGCAGCTATGGCTTGTTGATGGGCCAGATGGTTGCCCCCTACTTTTTCATGACTCCATTTGCGGTCTTCTTTTTGCGCCAGTTTTTCCTCGGTTTAAATAAAGAGGTGGAAGAAGCTGCCCGGATCGATGGTGCCAACTACTGGGGTGTTTTCTGGAACGTGGCCCTGCCAATGTCCCGGCCGCCGATTGTCACGCTAGGTATCATCACCTTTATCAACTCGTGGAATGAGTATCTTTGGCCACTCGTTGTTGGCCGTGATGAGAGCGTTCGTGTTTTGACTGTAGCGCTCAATATTTTCCGCAGTCAGCAGCCATCAGGTGTACCAGACTGGACCGGACTCATGGCTGGTACCGCACTTGCCATCCTGCCTGTTCTGCTCATTTACATGTTTGTAAGCAGACAGGTGATCGACTCTATCCAATTTACTGGATTTAAGTAGAGCCTGATGCAAGATGCAAACGCAGTGACGTCTCATGGCTTGTTTGCGCAGATTTTCGACTCAAGGAAGACAAATACGAATTCGGCGGATGCATCCTGCAAACCTGCATCTTGCAACCTTTAATCAATCGTTTAACACCACGGCAATTGCGTCGTGATTCATGATAGGTAACCTAATTAATAGGAGAAGATAATGAAAAAACTATCACTACTTGCAATGTTATTGCTCGCTCTATTTTTAGTAGCTTGTGGTGGCGGCGCACCCGAAGCCCCGGCTCCTGCTGAAGAACCAGCGGCCGAAGAATCTTCTGAAGAAATGGCAGAAGAAGAGATGGAAGAAGAAATGGCAGAGGAAGACGAGGGCGAATCAGGCGCTGGTCTTTCTACCGAAGATCTTGGTGGTGACGGTGAAGTTGCCGAAATCCGCTACATCAATTGGGACATCAACCAGTTCCCCGCATATGAAGAGTGTGCGGTTAACTTCAACGCTGCCAATCCTAACATCCAAGTAACCGTTGAAAACATTGGTTGGGATGACTATTGGACCTCACTTCAAACCGAAATGGTTGGTGGCGGTGCTGCTGACGTATTCACCAACCACTTGGCCAAATACCCAGAATTTGTGGCCAAAGGCCAAATTCTTGACGTACAAGAATGGGCTGACCGCGACAACGTTGACGTCAGCATCTACTTGGGTGAACTTGAGCAGCTCTGGACCCGTGATGGTACCCGCTACGGCTTGCCAAAAGACTGGGACACCGTGGCAGTTATCTATGACAAAGATGCTCTTGAAGCAGCCGGTGTCACTGAAGAAGAGCTAAACAGCGCCACTTGGGACCCAGAAACTGGCGGTACCTTTGGCGAGATCATGGCGAAACTGACGCTGGACGAAAACGGCAACAACGCTATGAGCGCGGACTTTGACGCTGGTTCAATCGTTCAGCACGGTTACGGTGCAGATTACCCGGGCTCTGGCGCATACGGTCAGACCGTATTCTCAATGTTCGCGGCCTCAACTGGCTGGAACTTCGTAGATGGTCTGTACGCGACTGCATACAACTATGACGACCCACGCTTCATTTCGACCATGCAGTGGTTCCAAGACAACATCCAAGCAGGAACTATGATTTCCTATGAAGATGTCTCTAGCTTGGGCAGCAGCGCAGCATTTGCGGCCGGTAATACCGCTATGACTACTGACGGTTCTTGGATGATCGGCTTCTACAGCACCATCGAAGACAAAAACGTTGGTTTCGCTCGCTTGCCAATCGGTCCAGAAGGACGTAAGTCAATGTTCAACGGTTTGGCTGACTCAATCTGGTCAGGCACCGAAAACCCTGACGCGGCTTGGGAATGGGTGAAATACGCTGCATCTCCAGACTGTTTGGAAATTGTAGGCAACTACGGTGTTGTTTTCCCATCAATTGAAGCCGGTGTGAACAACGCACTTTCGGTTTATGGCGACCGTGGATTGGACGTATCAGCATTTACCTCTCAGGCTCTTGAAGAGGGTGGTACCTTCTTGTTCCCTGTAACTGACAACGCTTCTGAGATTGCCGACATCATGGTTGAAACTTTGGATGCAATCTATTTGGGTCAAGCTGAAGCGGCTGACGTTTTGCCAGCTGCTAACGATGCGGTCAATGCAACCTTCGGTGCTGATGCTGGTTCAGCCGGTGAAGCTGTTGAAGGTACTGGCTTAGACGAAGAAGATGTTGATGGTGAAGGCGAAATGGTCAATACTGATATTTCAGGTGACATCCGCTACATCAACTGGGACATCAACCAGTTCCCTGCATACGAAGAATGTGGTGCAAACTTCATGGAGCTTTATCCAAACATCAACTTGACCGTCGAGAACGTGGGTTGGGACGATTACTGGACATCACTGCAAACTGAAATGGTTGGCGGTGGTGCGGCCGACGTATTCACCAATCACCTAGCCAAATACCCAGAATTTGTAGAGAAAGGTCAAATCCTTGACGTACAGGCGTGGGCTGATCGCGACAACGTTGATGTTGGCATTTACTTGGGCGAACTCGAACAGCTCTGGACCCGTGATGGCACCCGCTACGGTTTGCCAAAAGACTGGGACACTGTCGCCGTCATCTATGACAAAGACGCTTTGGCCGCCGCTGGTGTAACTGAAGAAGAGCTCAACAATGCCACTTGGGACCCAGAAACTGGCGGTACCTTTGGTGAAATTATGGCGAAGTTGACGTTAGACGAAAATGGCAACAACGCTATGAGTGCTGACTTTGATGCTGGCTCAATCGTGCAACACGGTTACGGCGCAGACTACCCCGGCTCTGGTGCATACGGTCAAACTGTATTTTCAATGTTTGCAGCCTCAACCGGCTGGCGCTTTGTAGATGGTCTGTACGCAACTGAGTACAACTATGACGATCCTCG
>JBCCSO010000160.1:0-8801 GCA_039199965.1 Chloroflexota bacterium
CGTTGGCGGCCTCAAAATCGTCTAACTCTACGGGATTGGCACACGGTATAAAGTCCGTACCACAGAACCAGCACCTCAAAGCTCCTTTTTCGGGGCTTTTTTGTTGCCTAACAATATTTTCTAGATGCTTCACAAATTTCGCAAATACTTACTATAAGAAAAATCAATATTCTTAAGCCGCTCTCTTTGGATGGCGTCATCCAATATCCGGGCGCGCCAGATGAAAACAGTAGCGGTGGCTTTGAGTTGGGTGGGTGGATCAATGAATATTCAGATCCGGTCCTTGGTACCCGCATTCGCCAGCAAATGAATACAGAGTTTGACCTGCTTTTGGAACGAGAAACCTACAGCATTTGGGCACCCCACTGGCCATGGCATCCAGACATTTGGCCAAACGTTAATTCGGCTACCAAATATGTGCCTCAAACAGCTTACCTTCTGGTCTGTGGGAGCCATCGGTCGTTTTAAATGAAGATTACGATGGAACTTGGATTAGCAAATTCTATTTTTCAGTCATTAAGATTTTACGTTCTCAAGTATTCTTGTCTCGTGCATGGAGATAATCTCACAATACAATAAAAATGCTCAAAGTCTGGTCTATTCGAATATCAGTACGCAGGTAAACTCGCACAATTCCCATTTTTAAGCGAGACTTTTATTTGGCATCCTCATTACAAACAACCTTAAACCGCTTGCCAACTCCCAGCACTTTGCTATCTTTCAAATAATCACACCCTCCCTAAACAAAGAAAAGAACGGAACAAAGCTACATCCAGCAATCCAGCCACAGCGGTACCGTGCAGGAGAAGTATGCAGATCGATTTGTCTACGATCGACGCGATCGATAAAAATAATGTGAGCTTAATGGGGCGCAGCCAAACACCCGGTATGGTTGTTGGGTTGGTACAAGATGGAAAGCCGGTTTTCATCAAGGGATATGGTGTAAGCAATATAAACACATCCATGGATGTGAATGCAGACACCGTCTTTCGTATCGCATCTATCTCAAAAATTTTGACCGCTGTCGGGGTCATACAACTGGTTGAAAGGAAAAAGATCGATCTAGACGGGCCTGTTGACAGTTACTTAAGAAGTTTTCGCATCCGCAAACATGATTTGGCAGATCCTCCGATTACGATTCGCCACTTGCTGACCCACATGGCCGGTATCGGGGAGCTTGCTCCACTATTGGGCTACATTCAGCCACAAACATTTATGGGGGTTAGCCTAAAAAATCGGTCTCTTCCCTCTTTATCAAAGCTGTATCGGGGTGAACTCCGGCCAGACCGTTCGCCCGGCATGGCATGGTCCTATGCCAATCACGGATATGCGACATTGGGCCAAGTCATTGCAGATGTTTCGGGGCTCTCATTTCCAAAGTACATGCAGCAAAATATTTTTGAGCCGCTGGACATGCACTGTTCAGACTTTGTGCGTAGCGAAAAAGTGACCCATGCATTGGCAACAGGATACTGGCAGTTCATGGGGAAATTTCGGCCAGTTCTTGATGTAGATATCATCACACTGGCAGATGGATCACTATTTACAAATGCCAGTGACTTTGCCAAATTTTTGGGAGCGATCTCAACAAATGGAGGTGATATTATCTCTAATCAAAGTTTGGGAATGATGATGCGGCCGCAATATCAGCTAGATAAGCATCTACCAGCAATGGGTCTAGGATTTCAGCTCGAAAGCCGCACCTTGTGGGGCGGCAATTTAGTCGCCTCACACACCGGGCTTTGGCTGGGTTTCCACTCGTCGATGATGATGGCACCAAAGCACCAAGTCGGTGCCTTCGCATTTGGGAACGACGGCCGAACCATCGCTCTGAGTGCTGCATCCGCCAGCCTGCGTCGCACCCTAGATAACGACATCCCCTCAAAGACACCCCCGCAAGTTAAGCCCCGGCCGGAGCTATGGCCAAAATTATCAGGTATATATGAACCACTGGCTGGGCTAAACAGTAACCTACGCCTTTGGTTGGTTTACCGTGCACGTTTTAAAGTGAAAGAACATGAAGGGAAACTCATGCTGTACTCTCGTAGCGGGCCGTGGCAAAAAGGGGTTACACTAAGACCTATCGATCCTGACAATCCGCTTGTTTTCAGGGCGGGGCAGCAGACCATTGTGTTTAAACGAAATGCACAAGGCGAGATTGACCGCTTCGCGATGCGTTTCACAGAGCTATTCAAACAGTAAAAGCCATGATGACATCAGAATTAATTGAACTATTTTTAGCAGGCAATCAGCTAAAACGAACTTTACGCAGCGGCTGGGTGATGCGTGGCGTACCAAATCCAGAAGATGTGGCGGCCCACAGCTATGGCGTCTCATGGATTGCACTCACACTAGCCAATCCGATTCAGGAAAGCGCAGGCATTCAATTTGACATGGGACGCTTGCTCGCAATGGCACTGATTCATGATGTCCCTGAAGGCAAAACGATGGACATTCCCACGCCCGCGTGGCGCATTCTGCCCAAAGGGGTGAAACCAGACATTGAACGCGGCATTATGCAGCAGATCGTAAAAGGCAGTTCACAGAACAAATATCTTATAGGTCTTTGGGAAGAAATGAACAGCAGAGAATCGGCTGAATCTAAGCTGGTTCATGATGCGGATAAACTTGATATGTACCTGCAGGCTTGGCAGTATGAAAAGCAGTTTGGGAATCAAAATTTAGCTGAATTTTGGGAAAACAATCACCACTTCCACTTTGAGTTGAGCCAGCAGATTTACTCCAAGCTTCGGTCGCTGCGAAGATCGATCTGAAACGAACTACAATACGCAGGTTTTCACCATCAACTATTAGAGATTAGCAGGCATCCAAATGCCAATAGCAAGTTATCCATAGCACTGCCCGACATTTCTTTAGGGTTATGGATCATTTATCTCTGCTCCAACCATTAAAATTAGGACTAAAGGCTCCTGTAAGGTAGAGATTTCGTGAAATAATAGCCTGCAAAAGTTGTGAACCGACTCGTTTCCAAAATTACGTGTTATTCTTCAATGACCGGTGATGGAAACCGCATTATTTTTACCTGCTGGCCATACAGAAAAACAACTGCGTGTCTAGCATTCAATTTTTCCATCATATATGACAACTTGGCGACAAATCAAAAACACAAGCAGAGATAAAGTTTTGATCGAGCAGGCCCACTGGGGCACAGGCTTTTGGACAAAGTTCAAAGGTTTTATGTTTCGCCAGTCGATTGCGGCCGAAGAAGCTTTGGTATTTGTTCACAAGCGTGACAACCGTATCAACACAGCTATACACATGTTTTTTGTCCCCTTTGCTCTTGGCGTCGTCTGGGTCAACGGTCAGGGAAAAGTTGTTGATTTGGTAGAGGCACAACCGTGGCGTCCAAGCTACACCCCAAAAGAGCCCGCAAGTTATGTCATTGAACTCCACCCAGACAAGCTGAACCATGTTCAAATTGGCGACCAACTCGTCTTTACTTAAAAACCAACTGCTTTTAAGTGCTAAACCGACAAGAACGCCAATAGGATTTGTCACAATTGAGGACCGAAGGTTAGTTAAGCACAAATCCTAAGGATAGAAGTTTGAATCAGATGAAACTAAAATTGCCTGAATCCCTACTGCCTCATGCGGATTTATTGAAAACTATTGCAGACGTTTGGTTAAAGACAGGCGCTGCCCACGTTGCCATTTGGGGAGAAGGGCAAGTATTCGCTAACTGGTCAAACAAGCTACCATCTATTTCGAGTTCACAGCCAACCTACACTCAAATCTCGTCCGCTATTCGAGTCGAAGACGAAGTCATTGGTCACCTTTACGTATTTGGCCAAAATGATCGTATTTCTAAAAAACGACTCAAGCTAGATGCAGATTTAATCGCATCCAAAGTCAAGCTTCATCGTAGCCATCAAAATGGGCTAAATGGGTCAGTAAGCTCAGCAGAAAAAACAGAGTTTGAAGAACAAATTCGCGCTTTCAAGCAAAAAGCTGAGGACACAGAACACTCACTAAATCAGGTTCAAAAACAGTTCGATGCCCTATTGCGGTTAAACCAATTCCAACACGGAAATAATGACACCCTAGAGAACTGGCTAACTTTCTTCCGCAGGACCATTCTTGACCTGATACCATCCCAATTTGTTTTTACGGTAGATGATCAGGGTGAAGAATCCCTGCTTCTGGAAAGCCATCCTGTTCGTTTTAAAGATGCGGAAGAAGTGGTCAATTACCTGCAAGATATGGAGTCTCTCCGCACTGAGTGCCTCTTAAACACAGTCACAAAACTGAGCGGTATACCCAAAAGCATCAAGAATCTACTGTACACTCCGATTTTTGAAAGTGACAAACACATGATAAGTGTGGGACTCATCAATCGGGATAACGGCTCGTTTAGCGAAAATGATAGTGCCATGCTGAACATGATTTCAAAGCAAGCTCAAACCCAAATTGAGCATTTGCTGTCTCAGGCTGAAGTATTGGAAGAAAATCGGCTGCGCACGGAAATGGAAGTCGCGTTTGAGGTGCAGAATCAGCTGCTGCCTGAACAACCCCCATTTATTGACAAGCTCGATATTTATGCTTACTCGCGGCCGGCCATGCACGTAGGTGGCGACTTTTATGACTTCCAAATCCGTGAGGACGAATCTCTAATCTTCACCGTCGGAGACGTTTCCGGCAAAGGAATGTCGTCCGCTTTAATGATGGGAAGTACGCGACAGATTCTAAATAGCAAAGCGCGAGATGAGTCGATTAAAACCCCTCGTGATCTGCTGTCTTTGGCACTGCGTGATCTGTATGAAGATTTTATGCGGGTGCAGATGTTTGCCACCGTTTTTGCAGGCTTCTACAACCCTCACACCCAGCAGCTGATTTACGCCAATGCGGGACATTCACCCATTATCTACTGTTCGGCCGATGGTTCTGCTCAGTTCTTAGAAGCAGATAGCCCCCCTTTGGGCGTACTCAGTACATCTTTGGCCCTGAACCACACGCTTCAACTTTACCCCGGCGACTGTCTAATGGTAGCCACAGACGGCCTGTCAGAGGCGCAAAATGACCGGGATCAGCAGTTCGGCAATGACCGCCTACTCGATGTGATTCGCAGAACCTACAAGGATGGTGCGGCTCATGTTGCCAAGATGTTGTTTAAAGACATCGACAACTTTGCGCTAGACACCCCTCAAACTGACGATCAAACCCTTGTTGTATTCAAAGTTGAATAGACTTTAGAAACGCCGCGCTAAAATTTTGGTAGTTTGCCGGAGCTTCATCACACTTTCAGGTGGATAGTACCCCTTCCTCAAGCTCATATTGGCATACACTAAACAGCGTCGGCCGATGACACATCCCGGATTTAGCACAGAATTGCAGCCGGTTTGCGTCCCATCCCCCAAAATGGCCCCAAATTTTGCCAGCCCCGTGTCATACACATCTCCATCTATGTAGAGTTTAATTGTCGGCCGTTTACCCGATTCTTTGTCTTTCTCGCTGATTAGAGTCAGATTGCTTAACTTGGTACCTGCCCCTAAATTTGTGTCTTTGCCTAAAATGCTGTCACCAACATATGCAAAGTGTGGCGCATGGGCACTTTCAAGAAGAACGCTGTTTTTCGCCTCACTGGCGTGACCCACAATTGATTTGGGCAGCATGATCATGTTTTCACGCACAAAAGCCCCGTGCCGAACCACGGCTCCCGGACCGATCCAAGCTGGCCCTTCAACATAAGCACCGGGTTCAATAATCGCCCCTTCGCCAATGTACATCGGCCGATCACTGATATGAGCGCCGGGCATGACTGTCCCCAGAATCGTTTGCTGATCGCCAACTAACTTTTCAACAAGCCCCGCGATTTTGCTGATTCCATCCCAGACATATTTACAGTCTGAGAACAGGTCGGCCGCGATGGGGTGTGATAGATCAAAGAAACTTGAGGGCTTTAGCATAAAAATCTCTCCGGCAGGATGATGTTTCCATCTATTTTGGCTCACTCTCTAAAATCTGTCATATTCCTTTGTGTGGGTGGTTGACCTAGGAGTTGGCTTTTGGCATAATTTTGGCTCGATTTAAGTTAAATCAATTAAAAGCGTTGAAAGAGAAAAGTAAACCGATCCTCTTTGGCTAGCGAACTCGTGGTGGTGGAAGGCGAGTGCAAAAGAAAGGTTGAAAATCCCTCTTGAGCTTCCGACTGAAAGGTAATACACCAACTAAGTTAGGACGGAATCCCATCGTTACAGGGGAAGATGGTTTGAAAACAAGCCGTTGTTGAGAGCGATCTTTTGATCGAAATTGGGTGGTACCGCGGAGAAAAACGTCTTCGTCCCAAGCAAGAATTTTTGCTGGGACGAAGACGTTTTTTTGTTTTCAAATAATTTTCGACAAAGACTTCGGAAGTTTTTTGGCTTAAAAATGTTACCAGAAAAGTTAAGACTTCCGAAGTCTGGCAGCGCATAAACTTAGTTCCAAAATTATGACAGATTTAATTTGTTTAACGGATGCATATTGCCAAACGTTTGAGGCGACCGTAACAGAGGTGGTTGAAGGTGGTGTGATATTAGATCGCACGGTGTTTTACCCGGGCGGTGGCGGGCAACCTTGTGACGCTGGCACATTGACGGCCGATGGGGTTACCTATCCTGTCACAAAAGTTAAAAAGGTTGGCGGCCAACCAGTCCATTTTATAGACGGTGATCTTCCAAAGACAGGTACGGCTGTTTCAGGCCAGATCAATTGGGACCACCGCTACCAATTGATGCGAACTCATACCGCCATGCACATTTTATGCGGCACCGTTTTTCGGGATTATGGGGCGCAGGTCACCGGTGGCAACATGGAACCGCTCAAAGGACGCATGGATTTTGAATTTGAAACGATGCGTCAAGAGTTGGTGGCTGATATTGAGGCAGCGATTAATGCTGAAATGGCAAAAGACCATCCTGTCAAAGTGAATGTTCTACCACGAGAAGAAGCTTTTGAAATTCCTGACCTAATACGGACCAAAATCAATTTGTTGCCGGAAGGAATTAAAGAGGTGCGCACCATCGAAATTGTGGGGCTTGATTTACAGGCGGATGGTGGCACTCATGTTAAAAGCACGGCCGAGGTCGGCCGGATGCGGGTCACCAATTACAAAAGCAAAGGCAAAATCAACAAGCGCATTTACTTGGAATTAGAGAGCTGATTGGATGATAAGATGATGAAAATTCATTCTATCATTTCATCATCCTATCAAGAAATATGGCAAAACGAAACAAAAAACAGGCGCGTAAAAAACAGAATCTCAAAAAGCGCAACATGCAGCGGGTGGCGCGCAAAAACCAAGGTTACTCCGGTGATGAAGGCTTGTCGCTAGCAGAAGCTGGCGTCAAAGACATCTACGAGGTGCTCTTGTGGAGCGGCCGCTTGGCCGATGTCCCTGAATTTGCTGAGCAGATTTTTGATCCGGGCAAGTGCATAGAAGCGTTCGGCCGCCATTCTGAAGCGATGGGGCTGGACAACGCGGACGATTTACCCCCCGAAGAGTTTGAGGCCAAACAAGCGGACCTCATGATTGCTACGGTCGAGGATGTGCTAACCAAAAAACATCAGAGAGAAATTTTGCGCCGCTTAAAAACGGTCCGAAATCGGTATGAGGCTGAAGGGCTGACTGAGTTTGTGGCGCGTATCAGTATCTTGCTATCTTTGGTTGAATTTGCCAAAGATCAAAGGGTTTGGGGCACCATCGGTTTGGTAAGCGCGCTCGTCATGCGCAATGTACACAACGTGATGCTGGCAACCGCTACTGCTCAGGATGCCTTGGCGGCCGAGCAGGACAGTGGCGCCAATTACCGCGAAATGCAAGCAGCGATGGAAGATAACCCTGCTCGGCAAAAGCTGGAGCAGATGGTTGAAGAAAATCCGGCTTTGGGTGATTACTACAAGCAGAAGCTTGAAGATGCGTGGGACATTGGGATGGCGGCCGTCGAAGATGGCGATTTGTCACTTATGCTCTTTGACTCATCAGATTATGAGGTGGTTGATGGCTTATTAAAGTTGGCTCAAGTCAGCGAAGATTCTGAAGAGTTAGACCCAGCAAAGGCCTCTAAATTTATTGAAAGCACGTCAGGGCTGGTCAACGAAAAAATGAAATCGGCTGAATTTATTGGGCGGGTCAAAAATCGACTAGAGGCAATCATCACGCAAGAAACGGTTCCGGCTAAATATTTGTCATTTGTAGTCGCCCTGCGTGACGCTTTTGATCAGCCCAAGTGGATTGAAGAATCAGCCGAATTTGTCATGCTGCGTTCGCTCTTTGCAGATCTGATGGCACCAGCGGAGTATCCAAGTGCCAATAAGCCATTCAAAATTAGTTGGTGAGTTTTCAGTAACCTAGCGATCGCTGCACAGCAACGCAGCTAGGAAACCGACATATGCGATTTGTTTTAAAAACACAGCCATATGAAAAGCCAATTGCGGCCGGGTCATTCCGCTACGAACCGCAGGGCATCATTGAGTCGTGGGCACTGGCACATGCGCTTGATGGGTATAAATTTCTTCGTATTGATGTGGATGCGCGTCATTTAGAAAATCAAGGGTACTCAACACTTTATAACGTGGTGATTGGTCCAAATCACAACCCGGAAAACGTGAAGTTCAGGCACTTTACCGTAGTGCCACCCGCGGCTGCCGGAGGATTGCGTATCAAAGGGCAAATCGCGTTTGATGATGACGTTGTATTTGTCACCCGCGAATTTAGCGGTGAGCGTTTTGAAGATGAGTTTGAAATGCCGCTTGGTCTCAGTTTGCCAGTCGCGGCTCGTTGGTCGCCTGAGGACCCATCGGCC
>JBCCSO010000161.1:0-8766 GCA_039199965.1 Chloroflexota bacterium
AACCCCTTTAAAATGTTTTGGTTCTTGTTCGACGGCCGAAATAGTCCCCCGCACGATGCTAAAGGTTTCTGAACACATCAAAATCTCTCCGGCACGTGCAGAGGCACAGATACGAGCCCCTAAATTTGCTGCGTTTCCCATAACTGTATAGTCCATCCGCTGAGTGGACCCCATCTCACCTACGATTAACTCCCCTGTCGCAATACCAATGCCAATCGGCCGGGGAGTGATCCCCCGCGTTTTCCAGCGTTCCATCAAATCTGCATGTGCCCACTGCATCTCTTGAGCAACCGTTATGGCCTTGTGTGCAAAGTCTGCCTGTGGGATAGGGGCACCGAACAGCGCCATCACTTGATCCCCAATGAACTTATCCAGTGTGCCCTCATGATCAATAATAATTTCGTTCATCGTGTGCAGATAATCATTGATAAAGCCAACTAAAAGCTCTGGCTCAGTTTCCTCTGCCATCTGGGTAGAGTCACGAATGTCGGCATAGAGTACGGTGACCGTCATTCTTTCTGACTTGAGCACATCATATTCTGACTGCAAAATCCGCTCCATAATATGTGGGCCTACAGCCCGGCCAAGCACCCAACGCAGATGGCGCTTTTCCATCGTTTCGTACAAGGCTGTGTCAACTTGGCTGCCGGCCGCCGTAAATAGTTGTGCATCTCGCATCAGGAATCCGTCGGACCACTGTCGGTTGATCAATCCCAACACCCCGATTATTTTGTCTCCTAAAATAAGCGGCAAACACATGATGGAATCAAGATTTTCTTCACCAATATGATTCCGCAAAATAAGCGAGCCATCTTTAAGTGTCTGTTTGGCCAACATGGTCAGCTTCCCCACAAATTCGAGTGCTGAAAAAAGAGACTCGCTGGTCGAAGCGCGTAGTACAAGGCTTTTGTCTGATTTGTCGTAAAGCATGGCATAACCCTGCTCAGACGGAATCTCGCTGATTAGGATTTTGAGGACCGTATCTAGCATTTGGTCAATGGGCATGTGTTGGTCACGCACCTGATCAATTTTGTTGATTAGCTCTAACTGTCGATTCCGGTGCTCCATTTCATAATAGTTGTGCCCCTGAATCACGGCCGAATCGATATGATCTTCGATATATTCTAAGCACTCAACATCGTGATCAGAAAAAGCGTGGGTCCGGCAGGCAAGCATCATCACCCCAAGAGGCTCATTCTTTTTCAAAATAATCGGCATAACCGCAATTTCAACATCGTTGGGTAGCGTTAGATTCTGCGGCTGTGTCTCTTCTCGCCAAATGGTGATCCCGTTTAGCCCCATCGCTGTAACCAAGACATCTATTGTTGTAATTGAGTCTGTTAAGTCAGCATCTGTCCCCGGTCGTTCTTGGATTGACTGCACCTCGACTTGCTCAGTTTCATGGTTGAGAAGTGCCATTAAACAGACATCTGTATCGTAGCTTTCAGCAACAAATTCAACAATTTTGTCAACCATAACCGTTGGTTCAGGATAGTTGTCCCGAATCGAATCGATGGTCATGATCATGTTGAGGATGCGCGTTTTGACCGCCAATAGCTCTTGAAGCTGACTAATCTCGAGGGTGCTCTCCATACCAATTTCTCCAAAACCTTGCCGAAAATGTTGTTTTCGCCAACAGTAGACATTGTCGAATCATAGCATAATCAAACACAATTGCCTTCTCATACAACTAAAAAACTTGTTGGTGGAACGTGTTTGTAACGCTAACTAAACCATAAGTACCGGGAAGACTAAAAATAACACGAATTATTTACTACACCCGTTTGCTCCGCTTGAGTGAAGCAGTAAAATTTGATTACAGCTACTCAGGAGACATCCATGCCCGAATCGACAGATCGTTTTGCACAACTTCTCACAGAAGCCATCTATCAAATCAGACTACAGGAGCACAAAAATATTTCGATTGTGCAAGACGAGGTTGGGTATGCTATTGGCCGAGATGGGGGATCACCAATTGAATATTGGCGTAAGGGGCACATTCCGAAAGAGCGAAGTGAAATTGAAGGATTGGTCGAGGTTCTCATTAAGCGGGGGGAGATGGATGAAGACTGGCTAGCGGACTTTTTAGATGCGGCCGGTTATATCGCACCACAGCCCCTGATCAATCACCACTTTCCTGACTTACTTGAAACGCAAATCTTGGGTGACGCACCGGTCCAGCGCCAAGCTTCTCGATCATCATCAACTATTCCGCTGGCGCCAACCCCGTTTGTCGGTCGCCGGGTTGAAGTAGATGCGGTGTCTGAACTGCTGACTAGACACGACTGTCGTATGGTAACTATTGTTGGGCCCGGAGGTATTGGGAAAACGAGGCTAGCTTCTGAAATCGGCCGACGGCTCGAAGAGCAGAACCATTTTTTAGATGGGGTCGTCTATGTGTCGCTTGCTTCGCTAGAATCTGCGGCCGGTATTCCCGGTGCGATTGTGCTGGCCCTTAACCTGCAGCTTTCGGGTAGTCAAATACCTCGAGATCAAATTATCGACTATCTACAAACGCAAAACCTGCTGCTTATTTTAGACAATTTTGAGCTGCTTGTTGATCAAGGTGGTGAATTGGTGGCTGATCTTTTGGCAATGGCCCCTCGTCTAAGTATTTTGATCACTTCGCGTGAGCGCTTGAACTTGCAGTGGGAGCAGCTTTTCCCGCTGGACGGATTGGGGAGTGAAAATCGTGATGCAAATTCGCTGGGGTCTGAAGCGGCCGATCTCTTTTTGGGCTGTGTCGAGCGAGCTAACCCTAGCTATCAGTTAACAGACACAGACATAGCTGCTATCAATCAGATTTGCCAGATGGTCGCTGGCTTTCCCCTAGCCCTTGAGCTGGCTGCATCATGGGCCAGCTTGCTATCTGTGCCAGAAATTGCGGCCGAAATTTCGAGCGGGATGGATCTGCTGGAAACTTCCAAAGCTGATATGCCTGAACGCCATCGAAGTTTGCGGGCCGTTTGCGCCTATTCTGTAGGTGCCCTTGATTCGGCTGATGCGGCTATTTTTCATAAGCTCTCTATTTTTAGGGGAGGGTTCTCACGTCAAGCAGCGGCCGAAGTGGCCGGGGCAAATCTGATGACCCTTGGGCGCTTGTTAGACAAGTCGCTTGTCCGTTTAGTTGAACGGAACCGATATGATCTACATCAAATCCTTGTGCAATATGGCTTTGAAATGCTTAACCAGCAGCCTGATGAGTTCAGAAAAGTTAGCCAGGCCCATGCCGAGTACTATAACAAGCGTCTGCTAGAGATTGCGCCTGATCTTGGTAGCTTTCGTCATATGGAGCTTCTGAATGATGTCGGAGCTGATCTAGACAATGTACGCCAAATGTGGCACTGGTCTATCAAGCAACGTCAAGATGATCTGGTGGCCAAAGCTGCTGATGGCATGATGCTCTATTTCCATATGTCTGGCCGTTTTCAAGACGGTGAAGATGAATTCAAGCTGGCCTTGGAAGAATATAAAGGTGAATCGATTATGCGCGTGAGGCTGCTTAATCGTTTAGGGTTAATGCTGATTCGCCAGATTAAAGGTAAAGAGGCCGCCGGCGTTCTAGAGGAAGCTGTCGCAATTTCACGTAATATTCAAAATGATTGTGAAATTCCGATGGCGCATAATTTTCTTTCTAATATCTATTCTTCGGCCGGAAACAATGAGGCCGCTCTTGCACTCCTAGAAGAGAACCTCACCCTTGACTCAAATAAAGCTGACCCAGTCTTTGAATCATCAACCCTTAATAATATGGGAACAATTTATGGGCGTGTTGGCCGATACGATGATGCTTTAAAAGTGCTTGAGCAGTCTGAAAAGATTTTGCGTGATATGGGACAGGTGTGGGGGCTTGCCCTTTTTTATCAAATTCATGGTGAGATCGCCTATCATGCGGGCGATTACATGGGTGCTGAACGGTATTTCTTGGTTGCGATTGAAACGTATGAGTCGCTAGGCTTTGATATTGGCAAATGCCAATCGACTATTCAACTGGCTGAATCACTGCTTAAAGACAAGCGTGGCGTTGAGGCTGGCAGTGAGTTTTTGCAGGCTTTAGGCATGGCTGACCGATTGCATGCCATCCAACTGATGCTGCGTGCTTTGATCGGCATTGCCCAGACGTCTCCTGTGCGCCACGATAGTGATTTGGTTTACGAAATCGCATCTCTCGTTTTAATTCACTCTTCGTCTGACGAAGAGATTAAGGCGAAAGCGGCTAAAATTGTGGGGGATCGCCCCCGTTTTCCATACAGCCATAGTAATGGAGAATGGCTGGTTGATATTGTCGGACGCCTGCACGTAGACTAGTGAACAAAATTTTAGGTTGGTGCCTTAAATAAAAGAGGCGCATCCTGCACTAAGCAAGATGCGCCGTGTTTGTTAGTAAAATCTGAAGTTAGACAAATGCGCTTTGTCCAGTAATGGCCCGGCCAACGATGAGAGAATTCATCTCATAGGTGCCTTCATACGAGTAGTTGGCTTCAGCATCTACGAAAAATCTTGCTACGTCATGTTCGATCAAGACGCCGTTGCCGCCTAGCGTACCACGGCCGATCGCTACTGTTTCACGCAGCTTGTCAGACATCCAAGCCTTGCTGAGTGATGCACGCTCGTGAGAGATCTCGCCATCACGCTCTTCTAATTGCGCCATCCGCATTGCCATGGTCTGCATGGCCGTAAGGTTACCCAGCATTTTGACAAGATTCATTTGTACAAGTTGAAATGCGGTTATTGGCTTGCCAAATTGCATGCGCTTGTTGGCATATGCTAGTGTCGCTTCATATGCGCCCTTTGCGGCACCGACCGCCTCCCAGCCTACACCCGCACGCGCTGTAGCCAATTGACGAGCAGCATCTTTAAAGCTATTCACACCGGGCAGGCGATTTGACTCATGAACTTCAACTTCGTTAAGCTTAATGAGAACGTTTTCAACCATTCGCTTGGTGATTTTGCCTTCAAGTTTTTCTACGTGGTATCCTGGTTGGCCGAGCTCAACTAAGAAAGCGTTGACTTGACCGGTTTCAGTATTTTTCGCCCAGATTACATTTACGTCCGCGATCGTGGCGTTGCCACTCCATTTCTTTTCGCCGTTGATGATCCATGTGTCACCGTGTCTTTCTGCCGTTGTTTGAAGACCTGCTGCGGTTGCTGACCCAACTTCTGGCTCAGTAAGCGCCCATGAGCCAATCTTGTTAAACTTGACCATGTCCGGGATCCATTTTGCCTTTTGCTCTTCTGAGCCAAACATTTGGATGGAAGCCATACACAGGGCCCATTGAACACCGAAGAATGTTTGGAAGGAAGGCTCAACGGCCGCCATTTCCATCGTCATTAGGCCAACTGCAACAGGGTCAGACGATGGGTATTCAAATTCATAATCTTCGCCAAAAAGGTTTTTGATAAGTTCACCAGCTTTTGGAATCCACTCCTTTGGTGTTTCCCCTTTTTCCCAGTACTCTGCTACGTAAGGCTTGATTTCACGCTCCATAAATTCGCGAGTAAATTCACCAATGCGGCGTTGCTCTGGGGTTGCTAAGTCATAAATATCAAAAAAGTCACTGTCAATAGGAGGAGCCTGCCTTTTCTTGTTGCTGCCAGTGGCAGACATAAGGGTCTTCTGCAGTGTAGGTGCATCCATGCTGGCTAGAGCACGTAAAATCACATTTGGATCGATATGTTTGGAAAGCTTCTCAAACGCTTCGTAGTCGAGATCTACTGTTGGATTTATCATGGTTTTGTCCTTTGGTACAAGCGAAACTATGATGTGGGTAATCGCCTGTTGTTAGTGCTACCTGACTAAGTCCATTCAAAATGTGATTGTTAAGTCAAGTAGATGAAGTTAGTGGGTGTAGATTGGGGATGGTATTGATCCCCAAAAGCTTACTTATCAATCAGTAAGTAGCTTTATGTTAGCTGAAGTTCTTAGCTAAGAAGGCTATAATAATAAAATATTTACAATACCCTAACAGGAAAATAGGCCCCCTAAAAAACAAAAAAGGCCCAAATAGATGCGTTTATTTGGACCTTGGTAAACTTGCCCTAAGCGGCGATTTACACCTGCTTTGCCTGCAAATAGTGCCTTTTGGGCAGATTTCGCAGTTTTTCGGCCGCCTGTTCAGCCGTTAGATCCCGCTGAATTTCTCCCAGCATTTCATAACCAACCATGAACTTTTTCACGGTTGCTGAACGCAAAAGTGGAGGATAAAAGTGAGCGTGAAGCTGCCAGTGAGACTGGTCTACCGAACTATTAAATGGTGTCCCATGCCATCCCATTGAGTAAGGAAATGAGGTTTCAAACAGATTATCATACCGCTTGAGTAAGTTACTCATGATGTCAGCCAAGCTTTGTTTTTGATCTGCTGTTAATTCGTGTAGATGTCCAATTTTGAATTTGGGTAAAAGTAAAATTTCATAAGGCCAAGCGGCCCAATATGGGACTACACTGATCCAATATTTATTTTCGTCTACAGTTCGTTCGGCCCGTTCTGATTCTTTAAGTGCGTAGTCCAATAGCATAGGCCGGCCGTGCTTAGCAAAATATTTGGTCTGCGATTCATCTTCGCGGATGGCTTGCGTGGGCAGATTACTCTGTCCCCAAATTTGACAGTGAGGGTGGGGGTTGGAACAACCCATGATTTCCCCTTTGTTTTCAAAAATTTGAACCCAGCGATAAGACTGACTTAGCTCGTTGATTTGATCAATCCACATATCTAGTACAGGCACGATTTCAGCTGGCGACATTTCAGCAAGGGTTAAGTCATGTCGGCCGGAGAAACATCCAACTCTGGCAACGCCATCTAGTCCGGCGGCAATAAAAAGATCGTCGGACCCCTGCTCTGGAACGGGCACGCCCGATAGTAAAACAGGAAAGTCATTTGGGAAAACATACGTGCCTTCATATTGTGGGTTAACGATTCCATTTGATCGTTTGTTTCCGGGGCAGAGGTAACAATTTGGATCATATCTGGGAAGTCGTACGCGTGGTGGGGTTTCTACTTTCCCTAACCAAGGCCGTTTTAGCCTCTGGGCTGAAACGACTACCCACTCTTTAGTTAATGGGTTAAATCTTCTGTGAGGATGATCAGTTGGTGAAAATTGTGGCATCAGATTATTAAAAATGAAAAAGCAGGCTGGTGAGCCTGCTAATTGCAAAAAAAATGTGCAAAAATAACCCAGAAAGAGATTGGGCTTGCAAAATTATCGGTTGTTGGTTGCTGCCAAACGCTTAGAAACTGAATCGATGTGACCTAGTAGGGCATTTACCACCTTCTTGGCATTTGGATCGGTGATCAAGGCGCTTCGATCTCCTTGAATTTCATGGATCTTAAGTGAAAGCGAATATCCTTTCCAACCGCGATCGACTGACGCATACGGGCCAGAAGTCCCGCTTTCTGTTGAGGTAATCAGCAAGATAGACCCCGGAAACGGAGCAATTTCGTAATTATTTAGCAAATCATTGAGGTAATTTTCAAAAATGACGCTTCTGAAATTTGGTGAAATAACTGTTTGATTATTGATGCTCTCTTCGATTTCTTGGCTAGAGGCACTGCTGTTTGCCCGGCCGGTTAACCGTTTGAACAAAGTACCGTTTAAATAGCTCGCAGGAGCTGATGCCAAATTTTCAAATCGATCTCTGAAAAATGATTGTTTTTGATCTTTGATCGGGTTGACAGAGTCGATGAGACTTAAGAGGGCAACCTGTTCCCCTATCTTCAAGAGCTGTTGAGCCATCTCAAACGCAATAACACCGCCTGAAGAAAATCCGCCTAAGTAGTACGGCCCTCTAGGTTGGGTTTTGCGAAGCTCGTTAAGGTAACTAGACGCAATGTCTTCGATTGAAATAAAGTTCTCTTTTTTGCCATCAATAATTGTGCGTGATTGAAATGCATAAAATGGCTGTTCTCCCAGATATTTGATCCAGTGCCGCAGATAAGAGATGTCTCCGTCTTCTCCATGTATGCAAAAGAATTTCGGACGGGTTGGGAGCCCTTTCTGAATTTCGAGCAGCTTGTTATTGTCAACAATCGATTCTTTGTTGATGGCTTTCATTTTCTGTGTGAACGACTCTACAAACTCAGCAGCTGACACTGCATCAACCTTGTCCTTGATGTGCCGTGCTTCCCGAATTAAGACTGCTAATTCTGAAACAGTTGGCTTCCTATAAACGGTTTCTGGCTCTAAAGAGATGGCAAATACTTTCTGTATTTGATTTGCCAACTGGAGAGTCAAAATTTGATTTCCGCCAAGCTCGAAGAAATCGTCATTGATGTAGACATCGTTCCGATCAAGCATGGTTGACCAGATAGCCAGCAATTGTTTTTCAATTTGGTCCCTCGGTGATTTTGATTCTCTGTCAGCTTCAGTTTTTCGTTTTCCAACCATGTGCAAGCGCATGGTTTCATCATGCAGCGGCAAGCTGGACTCCCGGTCATTTGTCTTAACTTGATAGATTTTAGTGGGAATCATGTACTGCGGCATTTGATTGAGCAGATATTTTCGCCAATTTTGAATTGAATAGGTTTGGTCAGCCACAAGTAAGAATGCGGTGATGGAAAGCTGTCCTAACTTGTTATGACTCGCCTCTATAACTGCGTCTTTCACTTGAGCCTGTTTTCGCAGCACTTTTGCAATGTTATCTAGATCTAAGCGCCGGCCGTACACTTTGATGCGTTTGTCTTTTCTACCTAGATATTCAAGTTTACCGTCGGCCGTGATGCGGCCGTAGTCGCCCGTTCTAAATAGCTTGCTTCTTGAATTTGTTTTAGA
>JBCCSO010000162.1:0-8763 GCA_039199965.1 Chloroflexota bacterium
ACTAAAGGAAAGAACGGCAAAAAGGCAAAATTGAGCGGTATGAATGGTCAAAGCGCATACTGTTCAGAGCAGTGTAGCGACCGTGCTAAATACCTCAGGAGAAAAGCACGGAAACAGAATCCTATTTGAAATTTTTACACCCTCTACCAGAGGTGGAAGTAGTTTTTTTGGAGGTTTTTATAAGTTAGATCAGTTGAAAGTATAGGCTAAAAATTGCAGGGATGGGGGTCAGTTTTACAAGCTGACTCCCGCATTTTTCTTGTTGGTGATATGTTCCTTAGTGGGGCAGTCCCACTAGGAAAAATAAATGCAAAAAGTTAAAGAAATAATCGATTTCATGTCGGCCGTAGCGGCCGCAGCCATTGGGAAGATAAACATCTTTTTCAATGTCACAGTTAGATACAGGACCATTGCCCGATTAGAAAAAATCTTATTGATATTGAAAACAGACGATGAGATTAGATTTGACCGGGCATGGCTCATGATGACACCGGCCGAGCGGTCGGCACTTAACAAAGCGAAGGGTAGGGGACTGCTGGCACTGCGTCAGAAATATATTGACAAGTACATTGATAACAAGGGCGAATTGAAGCCGGAGTTTTTTACAAACAGAGGTACACATGATTCAACGTTTAATCAGATGGTGGAAAAATCGAAACCACCGTAAGTTTGTGAAAGGGGTAAAGCAAGAGATGAGCAATGGGGCTAATGCTTCGGTGACTAGGCATGTTAGAGCGTTGACTGCTGATGAAATTCGAGCATTAAACCAAAAAATGGGGCAGCCAAAACGAGAGGGATAGCATGATTACATACGATTCATTTAAAGCAGACGAAAATGGATCACCTTACGGTTTTCAAGATCATGAGCCTCTGTATACAGCTGCAGATATTGCAGAGCTGAAAGAGATTGAAAAGCTGCAAAGCTACTATGATGATTTAGAAGCTGAAAGTAAAGGTGAACCTAAAACGGCCAATACTGTCCAACAGGCAAAAATACCCAGTCAGAAAACACCGTGGTATCGAAAGAGGCGACGATATAAGGGTGGTGAAACGCTTTACAGAGGACTATTTGCTCATATTACGAAAGACGGACCAAAAGACCGTAAACGAGGATTCTGGGGTTTTGCAGAATCAGATGGGCCATTGAAGTCAAAAGTAGGGGGGTATTTGATGTTAATGGCAACCCCAATTCCAACCATGATTGCGTTTCTTCGACGGCTTACACCAGAAGAAAGATGGTTGGCCGGGCTACTGGCAGCTTTCACATTTGTTATGCTAGCTGTGCCTGTTTTAGTGAGGTCAGAGCCTATGCCCAGTGATTATTACGGGCCATCTATTACCGCATTTTCCCTTGTAAGTATCCCAATCATTATTGGATTAGCGCATCTGAATTTTAAAGGTGCTGGGACGATGCAGTCAGCTGCATTCTGGGGTTTCTTGTTGGGCAATATTGGCCGGTATGGGGTTTTTCTAAGCACAGGATATTGGTAGGAAAAATGTTACTAACAAGATTGTGTTATTTAGCGGCCGGGATGGTCGCAGTAGGGTATGTGGCTTGGGTTGTAGGCTACGCGATGTAAAAAAATAGCTGATCAAGGTTGCAACTTGACCAGCTAACTATCGGCTAATTGTGAGAAATCAACCAATAAAGAGATCAAGGATTCTCTCACAGCTAGTCAAAGGAATGCAATACAGATGTGGAGAATCAGAGGCTTCGGCCGAAGACTGTTTTTTGAATCACCGTTTGAAAGTGGGACAGTGAAACATGCGGTGTTTCAAGTTGGAAAAGTTCTGCTAGTGGCATGGATATTATCGATTCCACTAACGAGGGTAATGCAGTGAGTGTTTGGGTGAATAATCAAATGTTCCCTGATTGGAAAGAGACAGCTGATAAGGGAAGGCTAGAGATTGAGGCGGTTAGATTGTCTATGACGCTACCAAAGCAGAGTAGCAGTAATGGACAACAGCGGCCGGTGATTGATGTGCAAAAAAGTGACATAGAGGTTGTAGAAGGGGAGGCAGACGATGCACATATCAACCATTAATGACAAGCGAGCTATCAATTTAGTTGATGCAGATTTGGACTCTGACGATTACCACAACGCGATTAAAAAAGGCGCGGCCGTCATGATCCAGAATGGAATACCTGAAGCAACGTATACAGCCGGATATGAAAGTGGGGCAACGGTATGGAGCTATGACAGGCAAGGTTATATGGTGCATCGCTCAGACTGGATAGACACATAGGGGAAGGGGAGTAGTGAATAACTGCTCCCCTTCCTTGGCACAGATTTTCTTTTTCGCTGGTTCCTGGGTATAGTAGGTGGATAGTCACATTGTTGTGTTAATGCAACAATAGGACCTTTTACAAAGCTATATCAAAGCAAAAAAAAACATCTGTGCGTCAACACAGATGTTTTCAGATCATCTTTTAGCTAATGTCCCTTCTTACAAGACTTGCCAGATGACGCACTTTTTAATTGAGTGCACGGTTGTTAATTAGAATTTTAGCGAATTCTAAGTCATCTGACAAGAGGGGGAATTGGGGAAGGTGCTATTTTGAGGAACGTCTAAGGTAATCAACTTTAGGATTTCACCAAACGCTCACACCTACGTTTTGCTACTAGATGATCTATCCCGAACACGATGGATAGGTCAGACCCTAACAACACACAAAACTTATTTGAGTTCATAAAGAACTTACCACCTCATATGGGGTGGGGGAGCATCACGGCTGAAAAACGCCGTCTGTTAGGGTTGCTGCCAGACGTTGAGAATAAGCCAACAAAAGAGGTTAACGAGCCAGTTAGCACGATTCAGCCTAAACAGCGACGGATACCACCAACACCCGAAGGAACAATTAAAATATTTGGTCATGTCCTCGATGCGATCCACCGGAACAAACGGGATGGATGCGGCCGGGTCTGGTTACTAGCACGGTATCTAGATAGGGAGAAGGGAGAAGGACGCATATCAATGGTTCGATTGCGTCATGAGATATGCAGTCCGGCCGGAGTGGTGCGGTGTCTGTCTAAAAAGAGGCTACAGCAGATTGTGCGCGTGGGAGAGGGGATATTCTGGCATCGATCTAAGGACGGCCGATATTTGCACTATCACAGTGAAGCCCGTGTTGCGGCCGCGCTGGGAGTGTTGCAGATTAAAGGCTTTGCGGTCGAGCTTCCTATAGTCAAATTGGTGCAGAAAATCAGATTGGTTCGCGCTGTGTTTTACAACGCATTCCATACAACTCGTGGAGATGGGTATAACAACCCAATTACACGCCGGGTGATGCAAAGTAGGGGGATGAGAGAACGGCGCACACAGCGCAAATATGAGGCCGCTGAAGGGATTGGGGTCCGCTCAGAATTTGCTGTCATTGAGCAATACAGTAAACATGCATGGCAAAGAGCGCAATATGAGGATGCAAGCGAAGAGGATCGAGCCAAGGTAGGCGGACCAGCTTTCATTTACGTAGATTACAAGGGAGTTCTTGGGAAGAATCGGGAGCGATTTAAGCGACCAATGCACCAACGGCATTGGCATAACATTTATATTGTCAGACAAGTCGGCAATGCTTACGCCGGAACACTAGACAGCCCCAAAAGAGGGCGTGGCTGGACGAATCAGAAGATTCGGCACCTGTGTCAATCTATGCAGAAAATCACGGGTTCCGCGGATATAGACGATTCAGATAGAGAGTGGGCGGGTAAGTTTTACTACGAGTCAGACAAACAGATGGAGAGAGCCTTACGACGAGATGGGATTGGTCAGCGGCCGCTATACCATCCACATCTTGGCTACGATCTAAATTGGGACATAGAGCAACCTAAGGTCAAAAAGCAGACTGTGGATAACTTTAACTCATTCTATTGGCAGGAGGCTTCTTTTTGAGTATTTAGCGGAAACTTTTTGTACCTTATACTATGCTATGCTTTTGTCTATGCGCAACTTTTGTGGCTCTCCCGGTATAGGTAATCATAGCAGACCATCATTAAGCCAATAATTGGTTCTTTTGGGGAGTGGGGCAGCTGACGGCCGCGACCGTGGCAGACCTGTTTGGGCCACTTAACGCACCCATATTATTCACACCGGCAGCAGTTTGGCCGACATCATTGTACAAATATTTTGAGTCAAAAAAATCACCACCGGCAGTGATTTTTTTTTGTTTCGTTGGCGATACCTTTGTTGTAAATCAACTAAGGGTGAATTTACGATGAAGCAGTTAACAGAAAAATTTAATCAAAAAAGAAGGGAGCTAAATCTAACACTCGAACAGGTGTCAGCAGGAACCACTAAGCACAAGGGGAGAATTAGCTATAACTCATTAAAAAACCTTAGCCAAGGGACTGGTGGGACCAATCCGGGTGGGAACCGACTCTTTGCGCTGGCAAAAACGCTAAGAGTGCCTGTTCGCTATTTGGTGGACGATGAAGTGAAAAGCCCCTATGAGGCTGTGCGGCTGGAGCTTGCTGCCTTGGATGAGGAAGACCGAAAAAAACTACTTACTGAATACGGAGTGTAACAGGTTGTTATTTGGGGTTCTGGCTCAGCATTTGCTTGGGTCAGAACCCTATCACTTTGAGTCAAGATCATGGGATTTATCATCAAATTTCTTCTAAAACGGGCTTTGCCATTTTTCTTCATCTTTGTGGCCGCAACGTCTCTCTTGTCGCTTCGCTCATGCGCTGAAAGCGTTGGTGTTGGTGGTGGCAGTAGCGAGGCTACTATGGGGAACTGTGAGGGGGCCGGTGTTTTGGACCCAGCTAATCCCTTTACAGGCTGGCCGGTCGCCGGTGGTGCAGATTGGGGAAAGGTGACCGCAACTTTTTGCGATCCCGTCTATTTGGCTAATTTAGGCAATATCCACTACGGATTTGATTTAGGTTATCCAACAGGAGCCGGAACTTTAGCCAGCGCAGACGGTGTTGTGGTAAGGGCTGAAATGGGCCACGCACTCAGGGGAAACAATATCAAAATCTGCCATGTCAATGGCTACTGCGCTACATATATGCACTTGGATACCCTGCAAGTAGGAAACGGGGATTCTGTAACACTAGGTCAACAAATTGGAACCATTGGGAACACGGGGAACAGCACGGGGCCGCATCTGCATTTTGAAATCCATAACCCGGCTGGCATAGCGATTGACCCAGCACCATCACTGTAGGAGTAGACATGAATACGCAAATTATTGTAGCTGTACTTTTAATTTTCACCCTGATTGCGCCACCCCAACAGGAGGATATCCGGCAGCGATCTGTCATTGTTACCGTTTTGAACGCAGACGGAAGCCCGGCCGCAGACAAAGGCATGGAGCTATCTATTCGTGAGCCGCTAAGTCGAGCATCATGCACCACAGACGCAGACGGCCGCTGTGTCATTCAGTTTGGTTCAAACGAAGATTTAGTAAATGGTGTGCTGCTTATTGTGGGAGCCGGTCGGCAAACGGTTCTTTTTAAAGGGGATTCAGTTGAAATCACAATCAAACTGAATGAGTCAGGGATTCTCGAATTACATCATGACACACACAGTCATGAGCCGGGGGAAGATGATCATACACACCCGGTCGCTGAGTTTCTGATCGAAACGGCTATGGAACCTACCGCACAACCGGTTATCGAGTCATCAAATGAAGCTATCAACCAACCGACCGCTGAGGCTGTTGTTGAACCCACAGTGACTATGCTCGTTGTTGAGTCAGAGGGCCAAGTTGAAGCCGTTGACGCTGCTGATCCAGCTGATGCAGATGAGCTGATAGCTGTTGAACCAGCAGAAACTAATAAGGCTCAATCCTGGGCTACCGGCCTACTCTGGGTAGCTGTTTTGTTGCTCATTGGCATCATGGGTGTTGGGGCATGGATGCTGAACAAAGAGGGGCTATGGACGTCATAACCGATTGGATTTTAAGCATGTTGGCTAACATGCTCATCAATGCCTATTTGGGCATTGCTACCGCCGTTTGGTGGTGTGTGAAGGTTGTCAATGTCATTGCCAGCTACATCACGACTGAAACACTTTGGACCGATGTTTTAGACGGTTTGCTCACCAATATCACAAACGTCATGCCGGACGTGCTTCAAGGGTTGGTTTATTCACCAACGGGGATTTTTTACGCAGCCCTATCTATTTCCGGACTAATGATCATTCTCAACCGGCCAAATAATAAGATTGCCGAAACACCTAAAGTCATTATTTGGGGCGCATTGGTTGGGTCTTTATTTGTGGGCAGCACATTGGGGTATGACCTCATCTCATATTTTGAGCAGCTGCGCTTGCAGTCGGCCAATCTCGCGTTAACAACCATTGCGCCAACCGGAGAGATTAGCGATCTAGTCAACGTTCCCATGAGGGCAACGACGGCTGAAGGGGAAGACTTAGGGTTCGTACTCCCCGCACAGTTTGAGGATGATTTTTTCCCCGGCCCCGATCCGGCCGACATAAACACCCAAGATGCACTGATTTACGACTCATTTTTGCTAGGGCCGTGGACGCTTCCGTTTGAAATCGAAGATGCAGGGGCACAACAGGCACGAAAAGAAGCGGCCGTGGATGGGTTGTTTATCGCTCTGTTGACCGTTGGCCCGGCCGTGATTGAAGGAATGTTTGCAGCTATCTATGCTGCTATTGCGGCCGCAACGTTTGTCCTCATCATCTTCTTTGTAAGTGTCTTGCCTCTGGGGTTCTTCTCTTTTGGTCAAGAGATTATCGAAAAAATCATATGGCAGTACATGATGATGTGGATGCTCACTGTCGCATCGTCAGTCATTATCGGCGTTTTGTTGGGTAGTGGCTCGATATTTTTACCGACCAACCCCAGCATTAGTCAGATCGTCGCGTCCTACTTTCCGATCCTGATTGTGACCTCAATTGCTGTGACCTACATCATGAAGCTTGCGTTTCAGGTGATGGTAGGGACAGCCGGTATGGTGACAGCGACGATCCGGGATGAGATAGGAAACTCAGCGTACAACACACAAGTCCCAACGGCCGGTGAAGTCCCATTATCTGGTATAGCCAAAGCTGGTGTAGAGAAGGCGCAAAAAATTGCTCTATTGGGGTCTGCGGCCGTGAGTGGGGGACTGTCTATCGCCGCTTTGGGTGGCTTAGCGGCTGTAACTGGTGGGTCCGTTAGGGGGGCAGTCGGTGGGGCGGTTATGTCTAGATTTCGTCCTGAAGCTGCACGAGATGCGGCAATGCTGGCCCGTTACACATCAGACAGTCAAATGGCACAATCATTTGCTGCTACAGCGATGGGGCGAAATGTTGTTCCTGCTGCTATTGGACTCTTGGCAACCCGGCCGGATAGGGGCAAAGACATAAAGAAGCCAGTTATATCTAACGCGCTGGCTGAGTCTAAGGCTGATGATGAGCCCAATGATGATGATTTTGCGCAGAAGGTTGAGAAGAATCCAATAACACGGCCTGAGAAGAATTTTCAAAAGGTGGCTGAGGCCAATGGGGTAGGGGGATCAAAAGAGCTAAGAGAGCTTATTCGGATTATGCGCGCTTCGCGGACCGAAGCGAAAAGAAAAGAGATGTACCGACCAGATGCGGCCGCTTCTCTGATGACAACGAGTGAAAATGAAAAGGTTAGAGCATTGGGTCAGGCAGAGCGTATGAAGGTGGCTACAGCTGGTCTGCGCCTTATGGATGATCAGCAAGCGAAGGAGCTAACCAAGGCGATTACAAACGTCAAAGGAACCCAGCTAGGTCAATTAAAAGACGATAAAAAGATTACATCTAGCGATATTACCCGCGCCATCCAATTGGGATTTAAAGCGATGGGTGAGACGGAGCTAACGGGGAAAGAAAACGGAGCGGAACGGCTGGCTGAGATGCTGGCTGATGACAAAAAATTTGGCAAGTTGCCAGCACAGACTCAAGCAGATATTGGGGATGAAATCCAAACTATTCTGGGGATTGAGGACAACCGAACCGTTGACGAAATCGCACAGTTGGCTGAGATGATTGATAAGCCTGCAACTGCGCCAAGTGGAGCAGATTATGGTGCGATGGCGATCATGAAGCGGCTGGCTGAGGAAAACAACCTAGATCTAGAAAAGATCATGGGTTATGCAAAAGCTGGGGCTGATGAAGCAAACCAAGGGATTAACAGCACACCGGAGCAGATTTATGAAAAACTGAATGACTCTGAAGAGTTTAAGAGCTTACCAGCCAGTTTAAAGACAGAGCTAGCGAACAACGCTGATCTAATTCTTCAGAGTGTGGACTTACCGACGGAAACACCAAGTGACGTTGCGGTCAATGTTGAAACTGAGCTGGTACAAGTTGAATTACCGGCCGGTCAAGGTGAGACAGAAGACGTGCGAGTGGTTGAAGATCAGACCCAGCGTGACGCTATGGCCGACAAGGTAGAGATTGTGGGGGATAAGACCCAGCTAAACGGAGTGAGCAATCAGCGGCCGCCAGAGCCAGAGGCCCCGTCACTGCCAACAGAAACACCAAGTGACGTTGTGGTCAATGTTGAAACTGAGCCGGTACAGGTTGAGCTACCGGCTGGTGAGAACGGCATGAAAGACGTGCGAGTGGTTGAAGACCAGACGCAACGTGACGCTATGGCCGACAAGGTAGAGATTGTGGGGGATAAGACCCAGCTAAACGGAGTGAGCAACCAGCGGCCGCCAGAGCCAGAGGCCCCGCCACTGCCAACAGAAACACCAAGTGACGTTGTGGTCAATGTTGAAACTGAGCCGGTACAGGTTGAGCTACCGGCTGGTGAGAACGGCATGAAAGACGTGCGAG
>JBCCSO010000163.1:0-8763 GCA_039199965.1 Chloroflexota bacterium
TCGACATGCAAGGTTATCCAATGGCCAAAATTATTAAAAACTTGCTTTGCTGAAGAGTAGCACCTAAACAATTCAATCTCAATGAATCAATTGGCCCATGCCAACCATCTCAAAATACTCAGATAACCAAGGAAAAAATCTGATTTTAAAAAGGATTGCTCAACTGAATTCAGGCTGAATATTGTGCACAGCTATTGACTACCCCCTTTGAAACAACTCAATATAACTCAATGAGTATTTATTAACTTCGTAGGCATTCCTATTCGGCATAAAAAAATCACTCTTTTTTCTGTTTCAGATGAATTTTACGTGTTAAACTCATAGACGAAGTCTAGACAAACTGTGCCGCCCGGGTGGAATTCTACAATGCAATAAAATTTGTCCTGGGCTATATCCTAATTAGATCTCAGAAGGTTTTTGGCTTTAGACCTGACAGGTTTCATAGCCACGACCTTTGGTAATACCCCAGTTAAATCACCTGACTGGTTTTCTGATTTGATCACTAGATAGAAATGAACTAAACCAGTCTGGTCTAAATTCAGTTACTTTCTGTGATCGACTTAAATAAATTGGCTTAGTTTTTGAGCTTATAGAAAAAGTGGCTTCAACGCAGATTCTTCATGGTTATCAAGCATCTTTCGCTCACAGGGTTTAGAAATTACAGCCGCCTTGAATTAGATCTATCAGCTGGGACGACCATCATCTATGGCGACAATGCTCAAGGAAAAACAAATCTTTTAGAATCGATTTACTACTTGGCCACAACCCGTTCACCCTATTCTGATTCAGATCAGCAAATTATCAATTGGGAGCTAAATGCTCCTGAAGAACCTATTGTTGTCTCAAGGTTAGTTGTCATTGTTGAGTATCAAAATGAAAGCCAAAAAGGTAGCGGGGTTGATACAAAGACAATTGAATTGCGCTTAATTCAAGAAAGGAGGAACGGTAGCACAACTTTCCGAAGGGAAGCGGTTATCGATCGAAAAAAAGTAAGATTGATGGATTTGCTTGGTCACTTGCGCGTGGTTTTATTTTTACCAAGTGATCTGGAATTAATAACAGGAAACCCTTCTGCACGACGTAGGTATATGGATATTACCCTGTGTCAAACAGATTCTATTTATTGCCAGACGCTGTCTGGGTACAACAAAATCTTAGACCAGCGAAATGCCGCACTAAAAAGCGTGGCTGAAACAGGCAGAGGCCGTGAAGTAATTAACATCTTGTCCGAGAGACTGGCTCAAAAGGCGGCCGAAATTTTTGCAAAGCGCGCAGGGTTTTTATCTAGCTTGGCGAAAATCACCGCCGAAGTTCATTACGCTCAGCTAACTTCAAGTAAAGAAATGTCAACTTTGAACTATCTACCTCGATTTACACCAAAAACCAACGGCCGTGGTAATCAGGGTCAACCAACCGAAATGCTTGAAAATGCAGAATGGTTGCTTTCAAACAAAGATGACCGAAATCTTATTGCGAAACGTTTTGAAGAGATTTTACAATTGACGCTTGAACGTGACATCGGAGCAGGTAACACAGGAGTTGGGCCTCACCGGGACGATTGGCATTTTTTGGTAAACGGTCGGTCATTGGCAAAGTTCGGCTCTAGGGGCCAACAAAGAACGGCCATGCTGGCTCTCAAAATTGCTGAGATTCAAAGAATTCATCAAGAAACCGGAGAAACCCCTGTTCTACTGCTTGACGAAGTAGCTTCTGAGTTAGATGGCAAAAGGCGGCAGCTACTGCTGCTGCAGATAAGCCGGTCTGGTCAAGCTTTGGTTACCACAACAGATCTTGAATTTTTCCCAGACTCTTTTTTGGAAAAATGTACTACCCTTCATGTCAAAAATGGGTACATAGCTTCATCTGCAACGTAATTATTTTTAGGTAAATTTTAAAAGCAATGATGACCAACCTCCAGATAACAGTTTCACAAACCGGAAATGAAGCTGAACATTTAGGAGCCACTATTCTGATTATTGACGACAATGCAGACAATCGCCTGCTGCTTGGTTCACAGTTGGGAATGCATGGCTACAAAATTTTAGAATCAGAATCCCCTGTTTTAGGACTCCAAATAGCTGAGGAAAGGCAGCCTGATCTCATCCTGCTTGATGTAATGATGCCGGTCATGAATGGCTTCGAAGTCTGCCAAAAACTAAAAAACAATCCGGCCACGCAACTTATACCCGTTATTATGGTTACCGCCTTGCGGGATCTTGAGTATCGGATCCGTGGAATTGATGTAGGAGCAGATGAATTTTTATCACGGCCGCATAACAAGGAAGAGCTACTTGTTCGTACCCGATCACTTATTCGCCTGCGCAAAACACAAAAAAATCTACAGCAAGAACGAAATCGCCTAGGATTGCTACACGAGGTCACACGCGCCATCAACGACACTGGCTTTGATCTAACTCAAACCCTAAATGAGGTGATGTCTGGCACCAAAGACGTCTTTGATGCGACTAGAGGTAATCTCTTCCTTCTTTCTTCTGAGGGGGAACTCACGCAGCGAATTGTGATCCTTGAAAATTCAGAAATTGAGCACAGCAGCGACGTCAACCCTCAAATTTTTCATGACGGGCTAGCTGGAGCGGTCATAGAAAAATCGAAAAGCATTATCATTAATGACACATCCACTGACCCCCGATGGTTAAAACTACCAGATGATACAGGGGATATCGGCTCGGCCGTAGCGACCCCACTGCTTAACAATACCGCCCTTGAGGGTGTTCTGGTGCTCATGCACCGAAATAAGGGTCACTTCAAAGATGAGCATCTTGACTTATTAGAAACTGTTGCAGGCCAAGTTGCAGTTGCCATCCACAATGCAACGCTATTTAGAGAAGTAGATGAGCAGCGTAAAAGAATGTCTGCAATCTTGGCACAATCATCAGAAGCGATCATTCTGCTGTCCGAAAATAAAGAGATTGAAATGATCAACGATGCCGCAAAACTAGCTTTTGGACAGAGCCTTAGCAGTTACATTGGTAAGCCTTTTTCAAAAGTGACTGAGCTAGTATCCCTCCATCTTCTGTTCGAAACTCAAACCAAAAAAGGGCATAAATCACTTGAAATTCAGGTGCCGCCTGACAAAACATTTTTAGCCAGTTTAACCCCGGTTCAGCACGTGGGCTATATCCTGTTTATGCAAGATATCTCAGATCGTAAACGTGCTGAAGACCTAAAACTTGAGACAGCCCGTATTGAGAAAGAGAGAGTCATGTCGACATTTTCTCGTTACATGAGCCCTCATTTAGTTGAACAAGTTTTGGCCAATCCAGAAATGATGGCACAGCGAAAAACTCAGAATGCGGTTGTGCTATTTGCTGATCTACGCGGCTCGATCAAAATGATCGTGTCCTTATCACCAGAAGAATCAATTGAGATTCTGAACGACTTCTTTTCAAAAATGACAGGTATCGTTTATAAAATGGATGGCACTATTTTTGACCTTGCAGGGGATGAGTTGATGATCGGCTTTAACGCGCCGTTCCCCCAAACAGATGCAACCCAAAAAGCGATTGAAACGGCTATACAGATGCAGATACTGTTCAATGATCTGCAGAGCAAATGGCTGCAAGATGCGGTAGTTAACCTAGGCTTAGGCATTGGCATTGATCGTGGTGCGGTTGTAATGGGGAACGTCGGGGCAGAAACGCGCCTTAACTTTGCGCTAGTAGGAGAAGCTGTGCATACAGCCCATCGCCTTGTAGATATTGCGGCCGATGGTGAGATTGTGATTTCGGAGTCAATTTACTCTACCGGCGGTCTTCAGTCATCAAATGGATATCTGGAAAACTATAAAGACATCTTCTTTGAGCCACAGGGGTATCAGCACTTAAAGGGAAAGCCAACGCCAGAGCAAATATACAGAGCAGCTATCAAGAGGCCTAGCGACGGAAAATAACACCAGAAAAGTAAGTTCGAGTCATGCTTTCAACCCATCTGTCAATCTAAAAATTTGAACACTCAGCTTGTAAGAGCTGACCTTTAAATAATTGCCCTAAATTTAAAGTTCAGCCGGAAGGTCAGCCGAAAAGGATCAAAATCAACGTTGAGCCAGCTATTAAAATCCGGTTCATAACAGATGGATTGATTTAACATTGGGTAATGATGTATACAGTTTCTATATCGTGCCACCGGCTCAGTGAGACATCGGCCGGAGCAATTGCGTGAACTTAAATCAGGTTGTCTATAAGCTAGTGAACAGGCCACCAGAACTTTGCTGTAGTACCTATATTTTTAGTGCTTGATAGCTCAATATCCCCCCCAATTTGCCGCGCAATACGCTGGCTTGCAAACAAACCCATGCCCGCTCCTTCGAATGAACGCGTTAAAGATTTATCTTCCTGATTAAAAGGGGAGAATAAATTGGTCAATTGATCAGGTTCAAAACCAATTCCCGTATCTACTACCTTCACCGAGATTACTCTTGCGAAGGCAGTACCCGTAAGTTCAATAGATACCTTGACATACCCTCTCTTGGTAAATTTTAATGCGTTGTCACATAAATTATCAACGACTTGATAAATGAGGTCCCTATTGCCAAAAATAAACGGAGGTGTGTGTTCAGACAGGCCACATATAAATTGCACCCCTTTCTTCAAAGCCTTATCCGAATATTTAGACTCTAGAGAATTAATAATTTCGTCAACACTAATTGGTTCACGGATTAATGCAGTTTCAGCCAGTTCTTTGTTTGAAAAAGTAAAAAGATTTTCGATAAGGGTTAAGAGACGATCAGAGCTTACCAAAATGTCATTAATATATTCTTGCTGCTCATGGTTTAAATGAGTGTCATCTAACAACGTACTTAAGCCAATAATGGCATTCATGGGAGTACGTAACTCATGACTGATATTATTCAAAAATTGAACCCTTGCATCATTTGCGGCCTCAGCCTCTTTCCGAGCCTGTATCAGCATATCTTCATACTGCTTTCGGCCTGATATATCTGATTCAATTGCCATAAAGCCCGTCAATGTATTGTCAGGCTCTCTAAGTGGTACACATTCAATTCGAACCCAGTAGGGCATCCCATCTTTACGATAATTTATAAGCTCAACATCAAAATGCTGTTCTGCTTTTAAAGCCTGTCTAATTTTCTCAATCACAACAGGGCTGCTGTCTGGGCCTTGCAGAATCTTGCCCGGTTTTGTACCGAAAACATCTTCTAGCGTGTAACCGGTTAATCTAGTGAAACCGTCATTTACCCATTCAACTAAACCATTGGCATCGGTAATAACAATTGCATTGTGGGTGTACTTTGCCACCATTGCAAGCCTTCTGTTGTGCGTAACTGTATTTTCGTGCAATGCCAAGCTCATTGTCTATGCGACACTCCTAAATAAGATTTAAAAGACTACCAAATACATCTGAGATAGAAACTCCTAGGATCCTCAGGACCAACGAGAATGAGCTTCAGTAAATTAAAGACTCTTTACAGCCGTCAAGCTCACCACCGATGAGTTCCCTAATCCAGCAGAAAAAGTATAGGTTTTCCAGAAATCTGATTCAATTCCCCATTAGTCCCAAAATATAGACAAAACATATACAGCGCAAAATAGTGAAAATTTGTGCGTGCAAAACATGTTCAATTAGTCGGTAAAACCTTGTCAATATATAGACTTTCAAGATATGTTTCTATTCTAAATAAAATCACTTGGTAGAAAGAGGCTTCTTTAACGGTCGGCCGGGGCGCCTAGGGTACTGATTTTGAGTCTGTGCCACTTTATCGTAAATGACTAAATGATGCCTGAGCTCATGATCAATTAGCTTAACTTTAATTATTTCAGCTAGCTGACCCCCTAACACTGATGCAGCATAATCCCCTTCGGGGGCTTCAGTTTGAGCATTATCCCCCTTAAAACAGATCGTTCGGCCGCCGACCTTCGTGAGAGGCAGCAAATACTCAAGCAATACTGGCATGTAGGCCACACTACGGGCCAAAGCAATGTCATACTGCTCTCGATGGTTCGCATTTTGCCCCACGTCCTCTGCCCTTTCAGCCAGAATAACCACCTCTTTCAATCCCAACTCCTGTACCACCGCTTCCAAGAACTTTGTCTTGCGGGTTACACTATCTGTCAGAGTTAGTTTGATTTTAGGAAATGCGATTTTTAACGGCAGGCCGGGAAATCCACCCCCTGTCCCTACATCAATCAAACTCAATCCGGGCTCGTCAATATTTGGAATAAGCCCCCCGCTCAGTGAGTCTAAGAAGTGTCGTATTTGAATGCCTTCCACATCACGGACAGCCGTCAAATTCATCCGACTGTTCCAGTCAAGCAGCAGTGACTCATAGATTTGAAACTGCTCCTCTTGCTTAGTTGAAAGATGAATGTTGAACGCTGAAGTATATTGGAACCAATCGCTCATATTTTTGAATTCTTACTGCTGCTGCTCAATTTCTTTGAGTTCTTGATTAATCGTAAATAGATCATAGTATCGACGCTGCATAGCGTTGTGCTGGTCCAAGTTGGTGTCAGGAATCAGAAAGAGCCACGTTTGTCGCAGATAAAATTCAAGTTCACCGTAAATGGGTGCCACAGGATATGTTCCATTCTCGCTGAAGAGAGCCAATTCCATATTCCGGTACAAATCCGACCGTAAGTCAGGTGCGCTCACCGCTGCCCGAAGAATATCATTGTCAAGGCTGCTGCAGCGTCGTCTCATAGTATTTTCCCCATTTCTACAGTAAATGATTTGTGAAAACCAATCAGCACTATCGGGATAAAAGCCATCCCAACCTAGCTCCCATACATCCGGCCGCAGAATGTCCGCATCAGGCTGAGTCATCGCTAGCAATTCTCCAAACGGAACCTGCTCAATTCTGATTTTATCCTCAGGGCACCCAAGCTCTTCTTCCCACATTTCGCGGATCAATTCTGCCTGGAATAGAGAGGTATCAGTAGATCCTACGGTAAACCGCATAATAGGCAGAAATCGGCAAGCTGTTACTCCGCCCTCGGCCATCGACAGGCGAGCAAAGTCTGAGTTGTACCCTACCCCAATTGACTGTTCTGGTGGTGCACCAAAAGCCCCCGGCGGTGTCAGGTGTTTAGCCGGATATCCTAGCCCTCCATAAACTTCTTCAATAATTACTTCACGGTCAATGGCGGCCGAAAAAGCACGGCGCAGTTCTGGAATTCTGAAAATTTCGCTTTCATGATTAAACATCAAAAAAAAGGTGGAATTGCTGGTCACTTCCATCACCTTCTGTGCATTTTCCTGCAAAATTTCTTCACGCAAGCTCCGTGGAATAGGGACCAAATCTAGCTCTCTGCGATTCCAACGGTTATACGCATCTTGTCCGTTGGTAAACATAAATAGGTTTACGATGGTGACATTCCCAATTGAGTCAAGGGGCCAAAACGGGTTTTTCTCGAGGATAAACTGTTCTGCGTAATCTGATCCGGGGGAAAGCACAAACGGCCCGGCCGAAACCACCTCTCCATTTTCTGGAACCGTCCAATCTACAAACTCTTCTTCGGCCGCAGTTACCACATCTACTGGTAAAGCCCGCATCTGGGGCAAAGAAGTTACAGTTAGAAATGCACTACTGGGGGCCACAAGTTCAAACTCAACCGTGAATGGATCAAGCGCTTTTACCCCAACAATCGTCAGGTCAGGTGTCAAACTAGGGCTCAAGCTGTTGATCGCTTCACACCCCGCAATCAGGTAAAGTGGAATAGGATCAGGCGTTCCCGTTGATGGATCACAAGCGCGACGCACGGCGAAAACAACATCTTCTGCATAAACCGGCCGCAGCGCTTCAACCCGCGCAATACCAATATCACCCGGCAAGATGGGTATAAGCCCGGCCGACGCAACCGGCTTGACCCAATAAATATTCTCGCGCAGCTCAAAAGTCCACCTCATCCCATCCTCACTGACCCGCCACCCCTTGGCCAAATGGAGCTCAACTTCGTTAGTAAGCGGATTATGCCGCGTTAGGCCGGGGAATAGATTTGAAGCCAGCTCCAAAGCGTCAATATCATCTGTAAGCTGGGGGTCAAGGGTCTGAAGTTCGCCGGACACGACGCCTATGTCAAGAATGATTTGAGGAGCGTCAACATCAAAATCAATGGGCTCAGGCAGCTCATCGGCCGTGACTAGTCGAGCCGCAATATCATCAGAAAAGGATGGAGATGGGATAGGCGTAATTGTAGGAGTTGCTGTCACTTCTAAATCCGACTCATCCTCAACAATCGGTAAAGACGGTAGCTGAGTTGAACAGCCAATCAAGGCAACCAAAAAGAAACAAATAACTGTGACCTGAAACCAGATTTTGCTTATCAAGTTTTGGAGATCAGCTGACTTTAGCATAGCTCCACGATGCTAGCCGAACGGTATTTCAATAACAAGATGGTATTGTAAATCCTTAAGCGACAGTCTTAAAACTGAAAAAGGTGGTGACAGAGCATATGCTATTTTTGATTTTTGTAGCGGGATGGTGACGCAGTGTTTTTTTGATGCTGCGCTTCGCTACTCCGCTACCTCACGGCTCCGCTCTCCAACATGTAAACATAAAACTCGCGTTGACATGGAACAAGTGTTCCTGTATCATCTACTGGAACAAACGAGCGAATCATATGTTCGGTGTGGTCCCACTACCAGATGCCAACCGATAGGCGCACACAACCTATCTTCTGGTAAGAGCAACCACTAGGAGATTTTTAACAATGGCCAAAAAATCAGACAAACTATCTGATCGCCAAGTAGGGATAGTCAAATTCATTAGTGAATATTTTAGTGAAA
>JBCCSO010000164.1:0-8755 GCA_039199965.1 Chloroflexota bacterium
ACTCTGATTTGGTCGAACTTCGTTTGGTGTGGCGCATCAATGAAACGCCATCTGAATCACCCAGAGTGTTCTTGCGCTGGCAGAATGGCAAATCTATTTTTCCGGCCGGACGGCTACCTGCTAATGATTATCTCCCATTTAACGGGGCTGAAGCGGGACAAACGATTCAAGACTTCTATCAAATTCCGCTAACCACCAGTGAACTATCTGGTTGGGATGGCGCTATCCCGCTTGAAATTGCGCTGGCTCTACCATTTACGCCATCTGACCAAATAGCATGGGAAGAAGTCGCGGCTTTGCCCATCATTACAGGGGTATTTACTGCGCAAGAGCACCCGCAGACTCACGTGCGTATTTTAACAACAGACCGCTGGAATAATAATATTGCTCTCTCGGGTCAGGGGTTACAAAGCTTGTACTTGCCCGATCAGATCAAATCGGGCGAAGAGCTAAATTTTCCAGAGTATTTCCCATACCTAGTCACAGCAGATACGGCGTACAACATCTTCATTGCGTCAGCCCAAGACGTCCCTCCACTGGGAGAGCAGAAGCTGTTACGGTGCGGCTGGCTCCAGTGGCCAACTAACAGTTGCTTTGTACGCACCATCCCAACAGAAGGAGTCGCCATTTCTGAAGACGCGATTAACTTCGGTAATCAAATCGCACTGATTGACTATGCGACAAACAGTAAAGTTCGGCCGGGGGGCGGTATTGAGCTAGATGTAACGTGGCAGGGGCTCAGGCAGATAGATGAGGACTACACTATCTTTGTGCAAGTTCTGAATCAAGATGACCAGTTGGTTGGGCAGCTCGACATCAAACCGGCTCAAGGAACCCGGCCGACCAATTTATGGGAACCGGGTGAACTACTGCAAGATCGTTTTACAGTTCCGCTAACTTCAGATTTATCTACGGCCGACACCCATCGTCTAATCATCGGTTTTTATCGTTTATCAGACTTTCAACGATTGTTGGTATTAGATTCAGATGGCACCCCAACTGGTGATCATTTTGTTATTCCACTGGAGAATGAATAGCCAAGAAACGTGTGAACGTTAATTGACAACTGAACAGTAGGCATCCACAATAGCGACCCGATGGCAGACGTCAATATTTTGCAAAATGGATCAATGGATCGGGGATTCCGGCCGTTCAAGGGTGACGACAATTTGGTGTTACCTGTCTCTTGGGCCCCGTGGTGGTTAAAGCGGATCGAATCCATTGACCCAGAGTGGAAGAACCAGATCCCTACCTATCAACCGGCAACGCAAGAAAACAGCGAAAGCGGCCGCCTATGCATGCTCGAGACCCCATTTGGAGCCCATACCGGGGGACTGTTCCAACAAGTGCCGGTAGTAACCGGTGAAAAATATGACTTTGCCGTTGACGGGATGGCGATCTCAAGTGAGTCAGATGAGGCGTGGGCGATCCAAAGCCCGGCCGATGTCAATCTGCAAATTGGTATCGATCCGACTGGTGGCACTGACGGTGAAAGCCCGCTCATTGAATGGAGCAAAGTTAACCAGCCGATCAATCGCTGGCAAACGCTGCGCACATCGGCCGTGGCACAAGCCCAAATTGTGACAATCTTTGTCCGTTCAGCCCCCAATCTCCCCAAACGACAGCAGCAGGTTTATTGGAAAAACGCGGTACTGCAGCCCTCCGGCCGCTATCGGCGGGCCACCAACATTGTGGGCCCCGGCGATACCTATGTACAGCTTGAGCCAGATCGGCCTCAGCCGGGAACTGAAGTAACGGCGCTTGTCTCTTCGCTCATGCCACACGATTTTTCTGCGCTGCGCATTTCAACGGGTGAAAACGAGTCGGTCGCCAGCACTTTACTGGAGCGGGGTCAAGCAGACGATCGTTATTTCTGGAAATTTCAATTTTTACCGGCCGAAAACGGACTGTATGACATCCGCTTCGTGGCGGACAATGGCTCGCGCTTGCTGGCCCAGCGCCTAATCCGCATCACGCGGGAGGTGCAGATTGTCACTAGCGGTAAACCCCGTCTTGACTTCACCCGCACCTATGTTTTACTGCCCCCTACAGCCAGTGAAGATTGGGCTTCAGCCGCAGCCAAGGGCAGTTTTGAAGGGCGGTATACAGTAGGCTTTTCGGCCGATGACGCTGGACTAGGCGAAGTGTCTGAGCGAATTGTTATCGCCGTAAATCCCCACCACTGGCCAGAAACGCTCACCGGTGCTTGGTATCAGCAGCACTATCCCGGCACAAAATTTGTCCCGGTTGTCGCCAACTCTCCAGCTGATCTTGAAAGCTGGCTGCGAGATTGGCTCTATGAGTAAAAAAAGAAGTTAGAGATTAGATACTAGATGTTAGTATTAGACACTAATATCTAACCTCTAACACCCAACATCCAACACAATGCGTTCAGAATTTTGGTTAACCGTCTGGGAAAATGGGAATTTAGGCTTCCATTTAGATCAGACCAATCCGTTTTTGATGAAATTTTGGTCCCAAATGGGGCTGGAAGCGGGCGACCCTGTATTTGTCCCGCTGTGTGGCAAAACGCTCGATATGGTTTGGCTGGCTGAGCAGAAACATCCGGTAATGGGAGTTGAGCTCAGCCCTATCGCGGCCGAAGATTTCTTCACAGAAAACAACATTGAGGCAACGTTATCGGCCGATAACAAGTTCAGTGTGTGGCACGGGGGAGATATTGAAATTAAGGTGGGAAACTTCTTTGACATCACGGCCGATGATTTGAAAGACACAAAGGCTGTATACGACCGCGCATCTATTGTGGCGCTACCACCTACTATGCGACAGGATTATGCCAAACACCTCAATAAGATTCTGACCATTGACACCAAAATCTTAATGCTCACCTTTGAGTATGACCAAGACATAGTTGAGGGTCCCCCTCATTCCGTTACCCACACAGAGATTCGGCATTTATTTGAGTCAAATTTCTTGATCAACAAACTCGACTCGCGGGATTTGATTGAAAGGGCCAAAGGAATGCAAGCGGCTGGGTTGAAGAGTTTTGTTCAGCACACCTTTTTGCTGGAAAAAATTATGTAGAGAGCCAAAGTCTGCAAATCTAAATTTAGTATTGTTGTACAGTGGGGCACTGCAACAATTGTTTGGTGTTTAACACCCATTTTGCTATACTTTTCCAAGGCGGTTGTGTGGGGCAACACAACAAAACCTATGTTCTAAAATTTAATAAAAACACTCGATTTTTAGGGAATGATGCACGTTTTTTGCATCAGGTTGGTCAATAACCTGCTACATGACTAGTTTTTAGCGAAATTAGTTTTAGTGGTTTGGTTAAATTCCTTTCGGTGTCTTTTCAGCAATTTGGGCTAAAGCAGTTTCAAAATTATTCTTTAGATAGCACTTTCGCTCGATACGTGTTCAACAACCGAGAGCGCACTTCGACAAGCTCAGTGCTCCTTGCAAGCGAAAATTCTATTAGATATTTTTTGAAAACGGCCGAAAACACTCATCTGCTTCTGTTGGAGATTCGATATGAAAGTAACCTGCTTGCAAGAGAATTTATCAAAAGGATTAGGCATTGTCGGCCGAGCCGTCGCCAATCGATCATCACTTCCCGTCTTGGCCAATGTTCTGTTGGCTACTGACAACGGCCGCCTAAAGCTCTCAGCCACCAATCTTGAAATTGTGATTACCTGCTGGCTAGGCGCAAAAGTTGAGGAAGAGGGCGCCATCACTATACCGTCCCGCACCCTCATCGACTTGGTCAACAATCTTCCCCCAGAACAGATAGAGCTTTCTTTAGACGAGCAAACTCAAACGCTAAACCTCACAAGCATCCGGACAGAAGCCAACATTAAGGGCATTGACCACCAAGAGTTCCCGCTGGTTCCAGAGCCAGAGACTGAAAATCGGATCAAAGTTGCCACAAAAACCTTCAAAGAGATGATTTCTCAGGTCGCCTTTGCGGCCGCGGCCGACGACACCCGGCCGACCCTAACCGGCATTTTGACCCGGATTGAAGGGGATTCAATCACGATGGCAGCAACCGATGGCTTTCGACTTTCCGTTCGCGAAGGGCAAATTGATGGTCATCTAGACGACCGACTCGAGTTGGTCATCCCAGCCCGTGCCCTCAACGAAGTTGCCCGTGTATCTAACGATGACATGGAGTTTGTGTACATCTCAATGCCAGAAGGGCGCAACCAGGTTGTATTTGACATGGAAAGTGTGGTAGTCATCAGCCAACTCATTGATGGGGCGTTTCCTGACTTTACGGCCGTCCTACCCAAGAAACATGCCACGCGCACCGTCATCAGCACCAGCGAATTTGTTAAAGCCTGTAAGCGGGCAGATATTTTCGCCCGTGAGGCCAGCCACACCGCCCGCGTGCGTATCGAACCGGGTGATGAAATTACTCCTGGCTACACAACCATCACGGCCACCAGCACGGAAACTGGAGACAATGTGGCGCAAATCGAAGCGGACATCAACGGCGATGCAGTCGAGATTGCTTTCAACGTTAAATACATGATTGATGTGCTGAATGTGCTGGGCACCCCTCAAGTTGCCATCGAAACCAACTCAGCTATGGAACCGGGTGTGATCAAGCCGGTAAGCGATACGAAGTTCACGCACGTTATTATGCCCATGCACTTCGGGCGGTAGTGGTCAGTGGTCAGTGGTCAGTGGTCAGTGGTCAGTGGTCAACAAAATTATAGATTAAGCGAAAAAAGCACTGTCAATATTAAAATCAACGGTGCTTTTTACTTTCTACTTAACACTTAAAACTTTCTACTTGCCTTCCGCTTCCCACAGCTTGGTCCAATAGCGGCGCACCCCATCCACCGACATATCAGGTGGAGTAGCGGTCATGTAGCGATGGATTTCTTCATCATCAAATCCGGCCGCTCTTGCCCTTGCTTTTTGCCATTCTGTGTAGGTTTCAACAATAGCCTCTCTCTCTTTGCCCGCTTGCATCTCATCCCCAATCAAGCCCGCCATTGCCGGAATAAAGCCTTCAAGCTCAGTCAAGTGTTCCTCAACCGGTTCAGCCCCTTGGATACCCCCAAAATGCGTTGGGTACAATTCATCAAATTGATAACCTTTCAGACGAGCCACAGATTCAAGCCAAAGGGGTAGATTAAACTCCGGTGGCGCGGCCGGGATATCAATGAGCTTTCGCCCAGCTAACCTCGTTCCGCCTACATCACCAGAAAAGCAAACATTCCCGATTTTGTATGACATGTGATGAGATGCATGACCCGGGGTGTCTAAACATTCAAACACCAACTCTCCAACCTCAACCACATCACCTTCTCGTAGTTCGGTCAAATTAGCTGTGTCAATCGGGATTAGTTCACCGTAAAGGGTATCCATCGCATCCCCATAAATACGTTTGGCACTAGCCACAAGACGGGATGGGTCGATCATATGGCGAGCACCTACGTGATGCACGTACACGTGCGCTCCCTGCGATGCCCACCATCCGGCCGCACCCGCGTGGTCAAAGTGGATGTGCGTCAGCAAAACGTGCTTGATGTCGCTAGGCTTCAGGCCGATTTCTGCAAGGCCAGCTTCGGCCGCAGCAAGACAAGAAGCCGGGCCGGTTTCGATCATAGCAATTCCGGTTTCACCTTTTACGATGTATGAAGCGATGGTGTTTGGCACACCCTGAAAATTGAGGTCAATTGTGTGAATTTCTGGCATGGCAGAAAGCTTAACAGCTAATCAGCTAATCAGCTAACCAGTTTGTCTTCAACATACAAAATATTCAGCGACATCGCCACTAACGCGGCCCAGCTCGCTACTTTGAACTCTCCGTTTCTTGAAGCCTGCTCCAGTTCCTTACGTGACAATTTCAAAAGATGCTGCTCTTCCAAATCATCACTGTTTACACCTGCAACCTTACGCACACCTCTGGCGAAGAACAGATTCGACGTCCCTAAGCCCCGGCTAGGATCAAATCGTAACTGCCCCAAACTAATCCATTCAGCCGCTTCATAACCGGTCTCTTCCAAAAGTTCTCGTTTTGCAGCAACAAGAGGATCTTCTCCCTCCTCAACGTGGCCTCCAATTGCGGCAAGGGTTTCACCCTCAATTGCATACCGTACCTGATGGAAGCATAAATATTCTTTATCGACCGTTTCCGCGAGAACGATCGCAGCGTTTGGGCCGATCAAGAAAGACCAGTCAGGAATAATCGTTCCATTTGGCAGTTCAACTTGATGACTTTCTACTTTTAAAAATTTTCCAAAATCAAGCAGCGTCTTCTTCGACAATGTTTTCCAAGGAGTCAGTTTGGGTCTGTTCATTTATTAACTCGCTTATTGTGAATATTTAGGAATCAGATTTTAACGAGTCAAAACTAAATCGGCTGAATCCTACTGTCCCTGTTAATAATGACAGTGCACCAAAAAAAATCAGCCCCGGCCGGATACCGAGCCACTGAAACAGGACCGCTGCAAGCAACAATCCGGCCGAATAGCCGATGTTGGAAATCGTAAATCGAAGGCTAAACACCTTACCCACCTGATTCTCTGGGAAGTCACTTTGAATCATAAACAGCATCATCAAATCGCTCATTGGGGTACCAAGCGCAGCAACGAGGGCTCCTAAGGCAGCAAGCCAAAACGAAGAGCTGAAGCCAATTAAAATGATGCCACATCCAAGTACAACTTGACCTGCAAACAGAAGCAGCTCCCGCCGGTTAACTGTTAATGAGCCCACAACGATGTTGCTTAACACACTTCCGACGCCGTAGGCAGTAAACAAGAGTCCATACCCTTCAGCGCCAAGCTCAAGTGGACCTTCTGCCAAAAGCGCAAGTCCAACCATCAATGACGCAGACCACGCAACGTTGATCGGAATGTAGGTAACAATCGCCCAGAGCATCGGTTTATGTTGATTGACTAATTTGATTGCACCTTGAATTTCTTGAAATACCCCAGTCATGCCATCATTTGTTTCAGTCGCTGGTTTCGGCCGCCAATTAAATCCCCGGCCGATGGCAAATAACGATAAGCCTGAGATGATGAAGGTTGCTGCATCAATTGTAAAAAGATGCTGGGCTGGAATTGATGCGATTAGAAAACCGGCTAATCCTGGCGCAAAAATTTGTGAGATGCGCATTGTCACATCGAGAAGCGCGTTGCCCGCTTGAAGCTCACCTTGGTCTGAAATAAGCTGGGGCAGGCTGGCTTGCAGAGCAGGGTCGAAAAGACTCCCCATCGCCCCCTCAATCGCGGCCGCAATCGCCAAGTGAAGCAGGGTGATTTCACCTAAAATTGCGGCCAAAGGTAGCGTCAAGATCGATGTGGCCCGGATGATGTCGATGCCTATCATAAGCTTTTGCCGATCCCAACGATCAGCAAGCACTCCCCCAATCAGCCCAGCTAAAAAGTTTGATATTGATCCAGCCGCAAGAATAAAGCCGGCCTCGCTACCTACAATTTGGACTGATAGCCAAACAACAGCAACGTCGAAAAAACGATCTCCAAATGCAGACAAAAGTCGGCCGAACCACAGCAAAAATATTTGCCGATGGCGAAGAATAGAGAGAATTTTAGGCATGCCTAAATTATAGCTCTCACTTGTCTGCCAAACAAACGTTCTACACACTTCTATTGTTGTACAGCCACATCCCGCTTATCACCAAGAGGATGGCACACAGAAAAAACATCCCACCCCGCGAGGCTAAGGCAAAAGTAAATTCATCGGCCGAAAACAGGTCTGAAATGACGCTATAGGTACCCAAAACGCCCAGTGTAGCCAGTAGTGCAGCTCTTCTCTGCATGCCTTTTGTTCGGTCTGGGCTCTGGCTAAACCATCCCAATATCACGACTGGTAGACCAAAGAAAAATGGAATTAGAGCCGTGATGCTCATCGTACCACTCAGCAAGCGCCCAAAAATGCCAACTAGCATAAGCAACACACCAATAATGATCGTGTTTCGTGAAATCGAGTTAAGTTGTTTCATGCCCTAACTGTAGCTTTGATTTTGCTTCATGAACACCCACTTTTGATAACTGCTGATGGCAATACCTATCATAGTTATGTCAGCTTAGAGCAGTTGTAAAAAGGCGATCGACTACAATAGGGCTTTGATCAATAGGACTCAGGGAGACAAGGTTATGAATACAAAATCAACTCTAATTTTCTTAGGTGCGCTAACAATCGCGTTGACATCAATTGCTATGTTTAGAAATACATCAACTGATGGATGGTGGGGTTTGGTGAAGGGTATTTCCCTAATTGTAATCGGATACAGTCTAGATACACAGGCAAAAAAGTCATAACGACCTCATATTGATATGCTGAGTACAAATATTTCAAGCCTACTTCTAATCCCAAAGTTGATCTTCTTGTATATCAACAACTAGCTGACAAAGTTTTTTACAAATTTTGGAAGATTCTGTGGTGAAAAACTTTTCACGAAAAAGCAATCGCTCTTCACCATTGATGACTCTGTCATAGACAGACAGGTAAAACTCATTGTTTGATCCTGTGTATAAATTGTTTGGAGGCATAAGGCTGATATAGGGAACCTCAACGAACTGGCCATCTATTTTAACTTTGCAGATCAAGCAGAACATTGAAAGATGTTTTGATATTTCGTCGTCTATTCCGGCCTTTTCAAGATGCTCAAGTACAGGTAAAAGGGCACGTATCGCGTGACGACTTTCGTTGAATAGCTCTTGTTCTTGGAAGTTTATGCGCTGGATAGCATCTTTCATTTCAATCCATGTCTGATTTAGCATTTGATTTACCGTTCCTATGTGTTTAATGCATGCAG
>JBCCSO010000165.1:0-8728 GCA_039199965.1 Chloroflexota bacterium
GTTGCCACCTTTGTGCAGCTCAAACACCAGCGACCCGCCACCGGCGAGTGGGTCAGGCGTTGGCCAAGGGGAAAGCTCGATAATGACGGGTGTTGGGGTGGCTGTAGGTGTTGGGGGCACAGTTGGACTGGGGGCTGGTGTAACGGTGGCTGTACCTGCTTCTTGCACGGCCGCAACCACTTCAGGCGTTATCAACTCAATGATGGTCTCTGGAGGCCGGAAGCGGACCAAATAGAGGATGGCGAGTGCTAGAACACTCACGCTGGCAAGCGCAGTGAACGCTACAAATCGGCTAAATCCTTTGGCCGGTTCTGTTTCGCTGGCGGCCGGTTTGGGCGGAGCCTTAGCAATGTGGGCATTGACCGGCGGTTTGCGCCTTCTAGCCCATGCACGAAACTTAGCCCTACGCACGCTGAGCCACGATCGCCAGCGTCTCCTTTGTCGCTTTCTGTTAGGCTGCGTAGCCCGCCATCCGCTCCGAACAAAGGCAAACACTGTGGTGATAAGCCACCAAAATGGATACAGCAACCACCCGATCCATTTTAAAGGTGGAAAGCGCCGTCCCCAATATTTGAGCCGTTCTGACCAGTTTTGCGCGACTGTTGAAGATTGCTTTTCAGCGTCTTGCATCGGTTGCAGTTTAGCAGAATCCCAACATTATGTCATGTAAAATGGTAAACGATTTAGCCTACCGTTGCTCGAAGGATAGCCGTGTTTAGGGGTGCAGAAGTGTAAATACCAAGTGCGTGGCACTATCCTGAAATGCGTTGGTAGATGAGAATCTTTCGCGGAGAGTGCTATGCACTTAAAAAGAAACCCCCCTGACATACTTTGTCAGGGGGTTCAAAATAAAAAAATAAATGGGGAATAAAATAATTTTGTGGTTAAGCTGCGTGTGATGGGTTAAACCGAGTAGCTAATCTTTTCAAGGTGCTAAACCGAATCGGTTTAATGAGCACTAAATCAGCTTTACTTTCAATGTGATTACCGAGTCGTGCATCGGCCGTTGCCAGAATTATTCTAGTGTCAGAGAATTCTGGTTTTTGCCTGACTGCTTCAATGATTTCTTCACCGGTCACTTGCGGCAAATGTAAATCGAGCAGTAGTAAATTGGGCGCAATATTTTGGAGTCGGTTGAGAGCTTCTTTTCCATTGGAAATTACTTCAACGGAATATCCAGCCATGTCAATCGCTTTGCGGAAAATTGTTGAGAGTGATTCTTCATCTTCCACAATGATCGCGTGTGGCATTTCACCCATCTGCGGTCTTTCTATGTCGTTCATAACAATATCCTTTTCTTCAGCCGCAGAGTTGTATGATTGTAAAAGGGTCATTTGTTTTCTCGGGTGTGTTGAAAATCTTGATTGTTTTCGAGAATGCTTCTTAAGTTAAGAATGAACAAATAATAAATGTCGAATCTAGATAATTTTCTTAAGAAGAACCTACCGTTTTCCTTTTTTTCATGCTGCCTGCTAACTGTCTAGGGCTTCGCCCAACTGCTTTTGCTGGGCTACTTTTTCAAAATGGCGAAGCTTTAAGTATTTGTTCCGTTCTTTCAATGGTGATAGTTTTTGGGTCAAACACTTGTGGTTTGTCAACCATGACGCGATGGAAATTTCAGCAGGACAAACCACTCTAGGCTGCGTCAAGGGTTTCCATCTATTCATCCTTAACTAACTTCGCATTAGTTGTATAAAAAGGGTTCAATTCTTAATCTGGGTTTTTAATAAAGCGGTATTTCCTCCTGTACGCTGCCAGAGTTTAGGTGTTGTACCGATGGAGTCTTTAAGGTTAAAGGTAACGTGATGTTAAACATACTGCCCTGTCCGGGTGCACTTTCAAGTTTAATCTCTCCATCCATTAGCTGTATAAGTTGTTTTACAATCGCAAGGCCCAATCCGAAACCATTTAGAGCCTGCTGATAATTGGCTAGATTTGCCTGCTGAAAGTGATCAAATATTTTTTCTTGCATCTCATACGGGATGCCGATTCCAGTGTCACGCACAATGATTGACCATGCATCATTCCCACAATGTCGCAGGTGAACTTCAACTTGTCCTTCTTCCGTGTATTTGATGGCGTTCTCAATCAGATTATTGAGCACTTGATGTACGCGGTCAATGTCACCAAAAATTGTTTTCGGAAGCTCTTGATCTAAGAAGATTCGTAAATTTAAGCCTTTTTTGACGGCTACACGACGCATGTCTCGCTCAATACGATCAATCAGATCATGCACAGAGAATTCAGCCTGCACTAAGTTGAGCTTGCCCGCTTCTAGCCTTGAGATATCGAGAAGATCGTTAACCAGCATGACTAAATACTCCGTTGAACGGATGATTTGTCGTATGACTTCGAGCTGATCGGTTGGCATTTTGCCGTACACTCCGATATCGAGCATTTCTGAAAAGCCTAAAATTGATGCGAGCGGGGTGCGTAGCTCATGGCTGACTTTGGCTAGCAACTGAGATTTAAAAGTGTTGGCGTTTTCAGCTTCGTCTTTTGCCAGTTCTAGTTCTTGTTGGAACGCTTCTTTGTGCTTGAGTTCCCGTTGTAGATCACGGTAGAGCACGGCGTTTTCAAGCGCCCGCCCGGCCACGGCTGCAATATTTTGCACAAGGTCAATTTCGACCTCATCAAAGTGACGAGGGGTGACCGCATTTAACCCCAAGGTCCCCACAACTTCACCCCGCACCTGTAGCGGAATAATCATTAGCGATACGGTGCCCCGACTAAGATCAAATTCGCGTAGGGTAATATTTTCATCATCAGTTTGACCAGATAGAAACAGGGGGGTGTGAGAGTTAAACACACTTTCTCGAATCCGCTGGTCTTGCAATCTGATAATTTTGCCCAATGTGGGGGGGCCATCATCTGCGATGAATTCCGCCACAATTTTCATCGTGTTGGAGGGTTTTTCAACCAACGCAAAAGCGGCGTGGGGTAGGACTAGGAAGCTGCACAGCTCACGGCACAGTGTTTCAAGAATTTTGTTGATTTCAAGCGACGAGGTGAGTGCGCCAATTACTCGGTTGAGCAACAGCGTTTGGTCAAGCTGGTGGGAGAGCTCAGCTTGTGTGTGCAAGATTGAGGAGATATCACGGAAGACCAGAACGGCACCAGCAAATTGGCCTCTATGCTGGATGGCGCTGAGTGAAAACGAGACATTCAGGATATGACCGCTCTTGGTACGGAAAATCGCTTCTGGTACGTCAATTTCTCCGGTATTCTGCAGTTTGATGAACAGATTTTGTGTGGGTGATAGGGGGCCCGAATTGATCGGATAAATCGCGTCTAGAAGGAACTCACCGTAAACTTCGTTCTGACTCCATCCCAGCAATTTTTTGACTTGGGGATTCATTAGAATCAGTCGGCCGTCTTTGTCGAGCGTGCACATCCCATCACCCATCGTTTCAAACATCACACCAAGCAAGTCGCGGGTGTCTGTGCCGGGCAAGAGATGGTTGTCAATCCGTTGCTCAAGATTCCGATTTGCCGTGTGCAGCTCTCGGTTGGCGCTTTCCGCATGAGAGTAGGTGTTGCTAACCATTTTTAGCAATTGTTCCCACTCTTCAGTGGTAGGCGGCCGATGCGGGTTGATTTCTAATTTCTTTAGCTGTCTTGCTAGTAAGTTGTGGACAGACACGATCTTGTTGGATCTATTTTTACCTAAGGCTTCTCAGGAAAAATATTCGGAAACTAGTGAGTTGGAGGGTGGCAATGTTCCCCTAAAACAACTCTCATTGATGGAAAGACATAGCCTTTGAGTTGATAGTTCAAGTGTCCTTTCGCATCCATACAGGTTCCCTTACGAGCAACTTTAAGAGGACCTTTTTCCTACTGTGTCATTAAGACTACTTTTACCTAAAATTAAGATGGATCGCTTAGGCAGCTCTCATCTATGCGGCTGTTCCAACGGTAAGCTTTTCTTGAGTATTAGCTGTCGTTCCCTGATAAATGAGTTGTAGGTTGATAGAGATTTTTCATTTTCAAACGGCCCGGCCGTCATTAATAATGCATTTTCCCCATCGCGATAGTAGTTTTCACGGCGGCCGACTGTTTTAAACTGGTATTTGGTATACAGACTGATGGCAGGCTTGTTTGATTCACGCACTTCAAGAATAGCGCTGATGGCTCCACGATCTAATCCTTGCTGCAGGGCGATATTTAGTAGTAGCTCCCCCAGCTTTTTGCCGCGATGGTTGCTTGCGACGGCGATGTTTTGAATTTGGACTTCATCCGCAATCAGCCAAGGGATGATGTAGCCTATGACTTCATCATCAAGCGTTAGCACATGGGGATAGCTGTTTGCAGAGGTTAGTTCGGCCGCAAATTGCTTTAGGCTCCATGGAGACGGCCGACTCTCCTGCTCAATTTGAGCCACAGTATCTAAATCCGTTTCCACCAACGGCCGCACGAGATAACTACCACCAACCATTTACCACCCACTATCCACTATTACAAAATCGGTTTAGGCCGGTATTGTAACGCCTCTGCTAGATGTTGGGTCGTGATCTGTGCTTCTCCCGCTAAGTCCGCAATCGTGCGGGACAGCTTTAAAATGCGGTGAAACGAACGGGCACTCAGATTCATTTGGGCCATAGCGCTCTGCATCAGCTTGGTGCCTTGGTCATCCAACTGGCAAAACTCACGTACCTCACCCGGCCCAAGGTCCGCATTGCACTGCAAATGGCTGTCTTTCAAGCGCTCTTCTTGAATACTTCTAGCTGACTCAACCCGCTCTCGAACAGTGGCTGAGGATTCAGCTGACTCCTTGCTCTGCAGCTTCTCAAACTCCACACGGGGCACATCAATATGAATGTCAATGCGGTCCATGAGCGGGCCGGAAATCCGTTTGCGATAGCGGGTGATCATGCTGTTTGAGCATGTACACGCGTGTTTGGGATCGCCGTAGTAGCCGCAGGGACAGGGATTTTGGGCTGCGACCAGCATAAACGCGGCCGGAAAGGTAATAGTCCCTGTTGCTCTCGAAATCGAGACCTCACGCGGGATACCTTCCAGCGGCTGGCGCAGCACCTCAATCAATTTTGTACCAAACTCAGGAAGCTCGTCCAAGAAAAGTACACCGCGATGGGCAAGGCTGACTTCCCCCGGCCGGGGCCATGCGCCTCCGCCGACTAGACCCGCGTAGCTAACTGTGTGATGAGGAGAACGGAACGGCCGCGCCAGCATCAGCGGCCGGTTGGCTGGTAGTTCCCCCGCCACAGAGTAAACCTTGGTCACCTCCAGCGCCTCATCCACTGACATGCGGGGCAAAATGCTGGGCAAAGATTTCGAGATAAGTGTTTTTCCGGTCCCCGGAGGGCCAGTGAGAAGCGCATTATGAGAACCGGCCGCTGCAACTTCCATCCCTCTCTTGACATGTTCTTGCCCCATGATGTGACAAAAATCGGCCGTATATTTGACTTCATCTGCAAACGCTTCTTCCTGCACAACGGTCACCGGCTCGATAGGTTGTAGTCCGGTCAAATGCCCTGTTAGTTGCGCCAATGATTCAACTGGAATCACCTCTAGTTCGGGGACCAAAGCGGCTTCATGGGCATTTTTTTGAGGAACAAATAGTTTCTTGAGTCCGTTATCACGGGCAAGGGCGGCCATGAGTAGCACTCCTTTAACCGGCCGAAGTGAACCATCTAGCGAAAGCTCACCGATGAATAAACCATCTTCAATGTGCCCCTGCCAAATTTGGCGCGATGCGGCCAAGATGCCAACAGCGATGGGCAAATCGTAGGCGGGGCCTTCTTTGCGTACATCGGCCGGAGCGAGATTAACCGTCAATTTGCGTGAGGCTGGATAGCTCAGTCCGCTATTTTTGATGGCCGCTTGTACCCTGTCACGGCTCTCGCGCACGGCCGCGTCTGGTAAACCAACAATCGTGGCACTTGGCATCCCTTTGGCTAGGTCAACCTCAACATAGATCATTTCTGCCTGCAACCCGACGGTGGCACAGCTCAAAACTTTAGCAAGCACAGTTTTGACTCCTTGCGATGTGTAAATAGATGATTGATGCAGACGATGGGGTTCCCCAGTAGTCAGTGCGACCGCATTATAGGGTTACCTGTTGATCTCGCCAAGTGAGTGCGAGGTTTGTGTCAAAATTGACTTTTACAGGGCTAAAACTGATAATCCTGCCCTATGCTACTCGCCATCGATATTGGAAACACAAACATTGTAATCGGGGTCTGGAACGGCGAAGACTGGCTCGTGCAATGGCGCCTGCGCACGGTCAGAGACCGTACTGCAGATGAATTGGGTATCCAGCTACACAATCTAATTCAGAATAACGCCCAAATTACATCGATTGACCGCATTGTGCTGTGTAGCGTTGTGCCAAAACTGACTTTGGCGGCCGAACAAGCCTGTACCCGCTATCTCAAACTGTCCCCTCTTATTTTGACTACTGATCTATATTTGGGTATTCGGAACGAAACAGATGTCCCGTCACTGGTGGGTGCTGACCGTCTGGCAAATTCAGCTGCGGCCCATGCTGAGGCTGGATCAGATACGGCCGTGGTTGTCATTGACATGGGTACGGCCACTAAACTAGATGTTGTAACATCAGATGGCTGCTTCTTGGGTGGCGTCATCGCACCCGGGCTGGGTATTACTTCAGACGCGTTGTTCTCGCGCGCTGCCAAGCTAAGTCAGGTCGAGCTGCAGCCTTCACCCACCGTTATCGGCCGCAATACCGTGCATGCTATCCAGTCAGGCTTGGTACACGGCTATGTCTCTATGATTGAAGGATTGGTTCCGAAGATGGTAGCTGAAATTGAAGAGCTAGACCCGGCCGCGAACCGGGTGCAAGTAATTGGGACCGGAGGCTTAATCACGGTCATTGCGGAGGTGACGGACGTGATTCACCATATTGACCCTTGGTTAACTCTAAAAGGATTACAAATCATCGCGGACCGCAATTAAAATACTGTGTGGAGCAGATAATCTCTTTCAAATTTTTTCGATCTATATGCGTTTTTTTCGATCAAATCGATTAGCCTTTATGCTTCTAATATCGGCCGCCTGCTTTACACTGGCTTGCTCAGCGCTGACCCCACCGCGTTTGACACAAACCCGTGAGCCTGATGCGGGCTCTAATGAGCCGTCGTTTTATGCTGCGCCAACCCCAACTGGAAGCGTACTATCTCTACCAGACCAATCTGTTGATCCAGATGGACGACTCCTTAATCCCATTCTGACTGTTTGGATTAATGAAACCACTGAGGTTCATCAACAGGTGCTTGAAGAGATGACAATTGATCTAGATCGGGACTACGGTTTGCATATGGAGTTTGTTCTGGTCGATGAAAGTCGAATGGCTGATCTTGTTAGTGATGCGGCCGAAGTCAACAAACTGCCAGATGTCATTATTCATTCCATTGAATATTCAGCGGGATGGGCTGAACGTGGCATTTTTGATACCGATCTCACAGCTGACGTGCTTGATAATTTAGGTCGAGAAAGCTTTGACCAAACTGCGCTTGATATGATAGATGTCAATGGCAATCCCGCCGCGATTCCGATCGCGGGCCACAAACAAATCTTAATTTATAGGCAAGACTGGTTTGACACGCTCAACCTCGAACCCCCATCTGATTATCGTTCCATCTTGCAAGGAGCCCGCACCATTTACCGGTCTGACACACTCTCGGCTCAGTCTGATATTACCAGTACTTTAATCTCTGGATTGGTTGTGCCCACAGAGTCTGACCTAGTATCTACTCATCAAGTCTTTGAGCACTTTGCAAATGCCAACGGCTGTGACATGGTGGCAGATACCGGACAGGTAACGATCTTATCAACAGAGTGCTTTGATACGTTTGAATTTTATCGAGAGCTGGTAAATGGTTACAGTCCAAGCGACATTCAGACTGACATCAGCGCCATTAATGCCTACCTGTCTGGCCGAACGGGTATGATTTTGGGTTCTCCAGATCTGTTGCTACAAATTGCAGGCTTTTCTGAAGAACGTCGGCCATCGTGTCTAGACTGTATTGGGGACGACAGGTTTCTGATCAGGAATAGTGGAATTAAGACGCAAATTTCTGGACGCTCGCGATTGCGCGATCCGGCCGAATTTTCTCAAATGTCACTACTAGGATTTACTTTTGGCACGCAACCAGATTTGGCACAGAGTTTTGCTGATTATTGGTTCAATGAAGGCTACCTGCGCTGGATTGGGGTTGAGCCGGCGATGCAGGTTCCTATGCGGCCGGGAACTGTAGACGAGCGAAGCCAATTTATCGATGCATGGTATGACCTACCCATTGCACCAAATAGGGCAACTCTGACCGACGTGGTAGGCAGTGATGTAACAGAGCAGTTGGTTACTGATATTGCCGCAGCGCCTCGCTGGGGAATCAACAGTAAGCAGGGCAATTTGATTGCAACCGTTTATGAAGACAACATATTCTCGATCGTGCTGCAAGAAATGCTTAGTGGGTACTTCACTAGCAGCCAAGCGATTGTTGCGGCATCAGAGCGAGTGGTTGAACAAATCCCGGGATATGCTTTTGAAACCGACGTGCCAATCTTCATTCCATCAAACGACACAGATTGATAAAGCAATACAGATTGATAAAGCAATACAGATTGATAAAGCAATACAGATAAAAAATGCATCTAAAGCGTTGCTTAAGGGCATTGAACCTATCATTTTGATTGACCTTCATATCTGGCTGTGCTACTATTTCAACCTGTTTGCGTAAGGCAAATA